>JAITBS010000229.1 GCA_031283515.1 Planctomycetaceae bacterium | reverse complement strand
TTGGTATTTTGTGTTGGTTGGTCAAGGTGAATGTTGGGAAGAAATACGCCGTGATATTCGGAACAAAAAGATTCAAGATCGTGTTATTTTAACTGGTTCCCGTTTGGACATTCCCGATTACTTTTGTTCGTTATTTGGCGTATTTCTTCTTCCTTCGTTTTATGAGGGATTACCGATTGTGGCGATGGATGCGTTGATGTCTGGTCTTGGTGTTGTTTATTCTGATCGGATTTCGCGGGAGCTGGACGATTTTTTTTCACAACGTATTCGGCGGGTTTCGCTCGACGCTCCGAAAACACAATGGATCGAAGCAATTCACGAAATGCTTGCCGCTCACTGTGAAACTCCCTTTGCCCTGACAGAATTGGCGGCAACTCCCTTCACTCTGCAATCTTCGCTCGAACATCTGATTTCCATTTATCAACAAACAGACACACTTGACAGTAACTGTCAATTTTATTAACAGAGTCCGCAGGTTACGCAGGTTGCGCAGATAAATATTAAGTCCGCAGATTTTCGCAAATTTTTTAAACGTTTATTAAAATTGAATAAAATTGAGGCTTTAGTTAGTCGGTTCATTTTTCGTCTGTTTTGTTATTTCGTCTGTTTTGTATTCTCAAAAAAATAATCTGCGTAAAAGTAATCTGCATACTCTGCGGACTAAATATCTGTGACTATTGGTGTAATCTGTTGATAAAATAGACAGTTACTATTGACATACTATTGACACTGTTTTGTTGCCTCGTTAAAATGAATCCTTCTTTAATTCGTTTTTTTGTTACTGTTTATCTGTTGACTTCATTTTATGCTCAATGGTTCAAATTCTCAATCGGTTTCTGATAAACAATCTGTTGTTCCAATAGTTATTGTACCGCCACACGGTTGGTTTTGGTTTCATCCGGTTGAGCTTTGGCGTTATCGTTATTTAATTGCGTTGTTTGTTTATCGTGACTTTGTCATTTACTACAAGCAAACAATTCTTGGTCCGCTGTGGTGGTTAATTCAACCGTTATTTGCCACTGGAATTTTTACCATTGTTTTTTCAATTGCCGCCAAAATTCCAACGGATGAATTACCGCCGCCTTTGTTTTATTTTAGTGGTTTAATTCTCTGGAATTATTTTGCTTCTTGTTTATTACAAATTTCGCGGGTGTTGTTAGATAATCGGGATGTGTTGGGCAAGGTTTATTTCCCACGTTTAGTTATTCCGATTGCTTTGGTTTTGAGCAATCTTCTCCGATGGGCGGTTCAGGTGATACTTTTTGTACTGATTTACGTGGTGTATTGGTTTCGCGGTGTGCCGATTCATCCGAACCTATTCTTATTTTTACTTCCGTTGGTAATGATTTATTTATTGTTATTGGGTCTTGGTTCGGGGCTTCTTGTTGCGGCAATTACAATACGTTATCGTGATTTGGTTCTGGCGGTTCCTTTCCTAACACAATTAGGTATGTTAATTTCCACTGTCATTATTCCTTTATCTGAAATTCCCGAATCATGGCGTTTTTGGTGTGCGTTGAATCCCATGATTGTTCCCATTGAGTTATTCCGTATGATGACACTTGGAACCGGAATGGTTTCGTGGGCAGCAGTTCTAATTGGTTTATTTTTACTTTTTTTTATTTTGTTTTTGGGACTTGGGCTTTTTTCGCGTGCCGAACAAACATTCGCCGACGCCGTGTAAGCAGTACACCAACACCGTGTTTCGGAAAAAAGTCGCCTATCTACTGAATAATTGCAACTTTTTTAAAAATTCAGCGTAATCTGCGGACTAAACATTGGTCACTTCCAAAAATTCAATATTTCATCAAAAACTATTTGTAAATCCTTATTTTTCAACAACAAAAATTTGGTAATCTATCAGTGGCATTTTTGTTTTTCGATTTTCACCCCGACAGGGGTGTGATTCGGATCGCTTAGTTTCGTCTTTTCAGACGACGTTGAGGCGAGATGTTGACCGTAGGTCGTCGCGATTCGCTTGACCTACGGTTATGAAAATGCCACCCCTTCAGGGTGAAGAACCCAAAATAATAATTTCGCTGATATATTACTTTAACTCAAATTTGTAAAAAAACGTAACTCGTTCACGACAGACGGTTACGATGTTCCGTTCCCGTCTGTTATTTGCGTGCACTATTCTCTATAAATATTTGTTGAGTTATTTAAGACCGCCTAGAAAATGGTCGTTGGCTGTTTGGTTGGAGTGTCTTACGCTTGCGTTGTCGTGGTAATTGGCAACTTCAGTTAAGATAACTCCTTTTTCACCGGCAAATTGCCAATGCCGTGAACCGCGTTTCGTAAGTTTAACGAAAACACCCGGATCGGCAATAGTACAACAGTTTACGGTAACAGGACCATGTGATTTCGGTACAACAACCTGCGGCGGAAGATTCGCCTCGCCCTCGCCAATAATGTAACTACGTCCCCACCGCACAAACCAACCCTCATCTTTCTGGGCACCACGTGTTTTCTTTTCCGCTTCGGGAACTTCCACATGCCAATGTTCCGGCAACATCTGATTGGGTAAAAGGAACAAGTCCTGCAACATGTAACTATATTCACCGTCAAGATTATTGACAATGCCTACCGCCGCAAGACCAACTTCTGTAAACCGACCAAGACCATAATCCGAAACCCAAAGTTTTTCACGTAAACCGGAATAAACCGGATAACCATGATATTGAGCAAGTTCGATAATAACATCGCGTGCTTTTTCTTCATCGAATTTACCGTTATTGTAGTAAAATTCGTTTGGAAAATTAGGCAAATGTTTTTGTTTGGAAGGATTGGTTTCCTTCCGTTGTTGTCTTCGGCGTGAAAGATTTAATAGGGGATTCGTATCCGCTGATACCGTTTCGGTATTCCAAATTGCCGGCACCACAAACATCGCCGCTAAACCGTTTGCCGTTATGCCTAAAAGGTTACGGCGTGAAATCTTTGTTTTTTCTGTCATTGTTTTTGAGGTTAAAAATTAAAGGGTGAAAATTACAGAAGAAGTTCGAAATGATCGAAATATTTTTGTCCGTCATTTGTAATATTTTTGTAAATTTACAGATTGACATAAAAGATTATCAACGATCAAATCTCACCGCCTCAAAAAATCGAAACATAGTAATTCTGATACTAACAATTTTATTGATTGTATTGATCAAGATGAACTTTGCAATAACCCCCTAAATTAGGGTGTACAAAATAGGTCATAAAATCTCTTGCGGTTTTTTCCTATTTTTTTCTTTTAACGACCAACGCTTGCAACTGACACAGAGGAAAGGAATGTCAATTGACAACATCAACTCATTGTATAGAATATTATAGAATATTGATGTCATGTTTAGCCGATTTACTGTTTTTGGTAATTCGGTAATATCAGCAATAACAGGAAGTTGAAAACCATTTTCAATGTAAAATAAAATGTATTATCCATGGTGGTATGTTCCCGGTCTAACGGCTCCAATGTTAATTGCTGTTATTGCCGTTATTCACGTTTTCGTGTCTCATTACGCTGTTGGCGGCGGTATTCTGATTGCGTTGGAAAACCAGTTTGCCGTCAAAACCAAAGACAAACCGTATCGGGATTACTGGCATAATCACGCCCGATTTTTTGTTCTTTTAACAGTGGCATTTGGTGCCATCACCGGAGTTGGAATTTGGTGGACAATTGCCTTAGCATCGCCGCTCGCAACCGAAATGCTTATAAGAACTTTTGTTTTTGGATGGGCAATTGAATGGGTCTTTTTCATTGTCGAAATTATTGCGGCATTCCTCATGTATTATTTCTGGACACGCCTGCCGGAAAAAACTCATATCATCATCGCCTGGATTTACGCTCTTGCCGCCTGGATTAGCCTCGTACTCATTACCGGAATCACCGCGTTCATGCTCGATTCTCGCGGACTTTTCGTCAATTGGAATGAAACCGGTAATTTCTGGCACGCCTTTTTCAATATCCAGTTTTTACCGCAAACTCTCATCCGTACCGGTGCCTCAATCTTGTTAGCATCACTCTATGTTTTTCTACATGCTGCATGGTTATTCCGAAACGTAAATGTTGCCAATGACCCGCTCAACACTCAGTTATTCAATAAAATTGTACAACGAATGTCGCGTCCTTTGATTTTTGGAATTGTTACAGTTTTGCTTGGAGTTATTTGGTGGTTTGTATTACTTTCACCCAATGTTCTACTTGTTATGGAACGCTCTGTTTTGCTCAATATTTTGTTGGTTCTTTTCTTTGGGCTTAGCGGTTTGATGACATTGTTGATTATTTTGGGTCCTATTTTGAATCCACGTTCTATCAACATTGGTTTTGCCTTATGCCTTTTTATTTTCGGACTTACTGCTCTTGCTTCTGCGGAATTTATTCGGGAAGCGGTTCGCAAACCGTGGATTGTCGATCAAGTTGTTCTCGGAAACCAGATTTATGCCAATGAAGTTAAAGAACGGCAGACAACCGGTTTCTTGCGCACATCTTACTGGCAACAACTTCCAACAGAAAAAGTCCGGCTTGGCGGTATGGTGTTCATGTATCATTGCAATAACTGTCACGCAACCAACCACGGTTTATCTGCTGTTGGTCCATTATTGTACGGTGAAAACAAAGAAAAAATCGTAGAAACCATCAAAAACCTAAACCAACCCAACATCTCCATGCCGCCATGGAGTGGAACCGACGAAGAACTTGACGCTCTTGCCGAATTTCTACTGACCGTCCAACCTGTAAATTGATTAACAATTTAATTAGTGTTACTTTACGTTTTGGTTTCTAATTTTTATCTGTAAGCAGGATACAAGTTGATTGGTTATTGCCGATACAATGTTTCGGTAAAGCATTACTTTTGAGGTATCACTACAAACAGTTACGATTTTTTTTGGAAACAAAACGAAACAACAACAACAACAACAACAACAATGAGCTTATTAAAATCAAACCAACTGACTGTTTCAAAATATTATCATATTAAGTGGTATGTTGATGTTGCCGTGATGATTATTACGCTTCCGGTGATTGGTTCGACGATACTTTTATTTATGTTCCTGACGTGGTTAACTTCGAAGGGACCGGTAATTTACACACAAATCCGTTGCGGACAAGACGGCAAGGAATTTAAAATGTACAAAATCCGTTCTATGGTTGCGGATGCAGAATCTGGTAGTGGTGCAGTGTGGGCGGGACGTAAAGACCCGCGAATTACTACGGTTGGTCGGATAATGCGGCGGTTGCATATTGACGAACTGCCGCAAATTTACAATGTTTGGCGAGGTGAAATGACTGTAATTGGTCCCAGACCGGAACGTCCGGAATTTGTCGAAAAACTCAAAAAGGAGATACCAAGTTACGAATATCGAATGTCGGTTTTGCCTGGTATGACTGGTTATGCTCAATTGAATTTGCCGTCGGATTCCGGTTTGGAAGATGTTCGAAAGAAATTAGTTCTTGATCTTGAATATATTGAATGGGTTACATTTTGGTTTGACATGCGAATTTTGATGGGAACGGCGTTAAAATTTATCCGGTTCAAGTATTTTGATCGTTTACCGCTTAAATGTTGCGGAATTTTCCGAAAACCGGAAGATTCTCTATGGGCGGAAAAAATCGGACTTGATTGAATGTAAACTGTTGATTTTTATTAACGGTTTAACATTGTCTCAAATTGGTTGTTTTGTCGTATTCTATCCAGTAGGTCGCAACGATTGATTCATAACGCTAACGCCGACACAACCTGAATAGGTAGGCAACCTTTCAGCAAGTAGTCAACCTTTCAGCAAGTAGTCAACCGTTCATCAGGTAGGCGACCTTTCGCCGAAAGGTCGCCATAGTTGATATTGTTTCAATATCCATTCATAAACAAAAGTACAAATCAGTTATCGTTACCGTTCAATGCTTTTGTTTTTGTTTAGGGTATTTGAACGGAATTACCATCAAAGACAAAGGAAAGTGCTCCAACAATTCGGGTATGAGTTGTGGGCGGCATGGAATGAACGGTTCCGTCGCCGAAAAGAATATTTGATGATCCCGGATGGTAACTGCCAAAACCAATATCTTGCTGATGGACATTATCTGCTGTTTTTTCGTCAACACGATGAATACCATTCACATCGCCCCAGTTAGTAAGGTCTGTATCGTTTGTTGTCGCAGCAGCATGACGTCGTATGGCTCTAGCAGAAGAAACCGTCCGACTTAAACCGGTATTCATATAAGAACAGTCCAACATATCGGGATCATTAGATGCTTGCCCGTTATCATTTTCTTTTTTACCTTTTCCTAATCGGTTTGGCGGAATATGTTTTTCACCGATCATGATTTGATTACTTATTCCGTCCTGAAGCCACGCAAATGTATCTCGCGGTTGCCAGGTTTTGGAATCATTGGTGGATACCGGAGAATTGTGCATCGCAACCCGTGTTGGACCACCATGACCAAGCCAATGATTAGTATCTGTCTGATTCCAATGACGATTGAGAGTTACAGCGGGAGTTGTAAGACGGCAGAGTGGAAAACAGTAATCAATTTGTGGACCGGGTTCAACTCGCCAATTAGTTTGTGTACACGCCCCTAAATCTGTATCTGTTTTAGCGTCTGTG
>JAITBS010000146.1 GCA_031283515.1 Planctomycetaceae bacterium | reverse complement strand
CAACGAGGAAAATTTCTAAAATTCGCATATTTTAACTTTATCCGAAAATTTGTTGTTCACTCTTTATTTTTTCGTAATCTATCAGTGGAATTATTATTTTTTATTCTTCACCCCAGAGGAACTCCAAAGGTAGTCAACGTTTCGCCGAAACGTTTTAAACAATACAGCGATAGCCGGCTTGCCCCTGTTGACGGACGGAAATTAAGGACTCACCGCGTACAACACAATAGTAAGCCCAACCGTTGCGACCGTAGGTGAAAACCTTTCGGCGAAAGGTCGCCTACCTTGTAATTTCCAACTGTAAACAACTTCAAAAAAATGCCGCTGAAATATTACGCCCAAAGTATCTCAATTAACTCATTTGTCGTTTCATTAAATTTTGAAAAAGACCGTTCTGACCGGCAAGTTCGTCAAAAATTCCAGTTTGAATAATCTGTCCTTTTTGCATTACAATAATACGGTCAGCCTTGCGAATCGTACTCAAACGGTGTGCAATCACAAAACGAGTAATCTTTAATGCGTTAATACTTTCCGTAACAATCGCTTGTGATACGTTGTCCAACGCATTGGTCGCTTCGTCCAGAAATAGAATACGCGGTTTTGTTACAAGTGCCCTTGCAATCATAATCCGTTGCCGTTGCCCGCCGGAAACTGTTCCGCCATTCATCGAAATAGGTGTGCTCATTTTTAACGGCATCTTGGCAATATCATCGGCAATTCCTGCCTGACGTGCCGCCTCCCACGCTTCCTCCATCGAACAACCAGTTCCGCCTGCAATATTGTTAAAAATGTCCGCGTTCATCATGCCCGCACTTTGAAGAACAACCCCAAATTGCCGCCGTAACGAATGAATATCAATATTGTTAATATCGTAACTGTCGTAAAAAATCGAACCGTGTTTCGGTTTTTCAAAACCTAACAACAACCGTAATAATGTACTTTTTCCCGCTCCGCTTTCCCCAACTACCGCAACAAATTCTCCTGACTCAATACAAAATGAAACATCACTCAGTATCGGCGGTAACGATTCCGAATAACCAAACGTCAGATGACTCAATTCAATCCGACCACTCAAACGAGAAACCGGAACTGCTGATGCAGCACTCTCTGGAAATGAATCAAGTATTGGTACCATGCGTTTCCAAATCGGAATAATATTCACCAAAGAACTCAACGAACCCGTCATCCCCAACACACCGCCACGCACCGAACTAAATGTACTCAAAAACGCCATAAATGTTCCAGCAGTAAACGCAGCACTTCCTTTCATGTTCAAATTTATTCCAACCCAGTAAATCACTAGTAACGATAATGGCGATGCAAGTTGAGCAAGAATACCAAAAACAATATTGAACCGATTGGAAATATAAGTTAAATTCATCTGCTGTGAAAAAATATTTGCCCAAATTCGAAAAGCATAGTGTTCCGAAAAAGATGACCGGATTTTTTCAATTCCAGAAAAATATTGAAACGTTAAATTCTGAACCTTGGCGTCCATCGCAATAATTTGACGCTGATAGAAATACATCACAATTGAACCAATAATTTGCAAAACCGCACAAACAATCAGAAGAAGAAGTCCTATCATCGCCAGATAAATCGAATAATAAAACATCAAGAAAACACTCGGAATACAAAAAATACAGGACAAAACTGTTGATAATGCAGAATTGGTCAGAATTTTCTGAATCGTATTGATTCCGCTTGCCCGCGAAACAAGATCGCCCGTACTGTAATCACGGAAAAAATGACTCGGTTGGCGAATAAGACGATCCCAAATAGCACTTTCCAAATTCAATGTCGCCGAACCCTCAATCCGCAATAAAGCATAAGAACGAAGCAGCGTCAGCAAAGATTGGCTTATCGTAATCGAAATAAGAACAAGTGTTAACTGAATCAATAAATATCGGTCTGCATCAGGAATTACCGAATCAACTATCCAACCAGTAAAAATCGGCGTGATCAAACCAAAAAGACCAACAATAATACCAACCAACACAATAAGGAAAATATCATAAATTCGATTCCGTAACGCAAAAGAGAAAATCGTTTTCAAGGAAACCGGACGCTTGTCGTCAAAGGGTTTGAAAAAAGTAAACGCTAAATGACTTAATCCGGTTTTGTCATGAGTGATGAGAGTTTCCTGATTGTTTTGCGGATCAATATATTTAAATTTTCCATGTTTTGCGTGAACAATAGCAATCGGATGTCCTTTTTGTACGATTTCTTCATCGGAAAGTTCCAGATCGTTTATTCCTTCCGGCAAAAGAAATCCAAGAGCCGGAGCTGTTTCCGTTTTCCACCAACCGGTTTCCAAAGAGATTTTTCGTATCTGAAGTCCCGAAGCACGGGCAATCTGACGAATACGTATCGGCGATACTGTTTCAATAACTTCCGAACCATCCGACTCCTCGTCAACCGGATGAGTTAAGGATAACCGATTTTCCTGTACAACAATCTGACACGCATCAAAAAGTAAATCACCAGAATCAGAAACAAATTGGTAACGATATTGCGGATTGAATACTCCGAGTAACATTCGAATACCGTCCTGAACCGCCTTCTGACGCGAGGATGTGTTTTTGGAATAATTTTGAAACATCTCTCTCATTCCGATTGAATCAATTTAGAATAAAAACGTCCGTTTTTCATAAGCTCATCATGTTGACCACGCTCAACAACAATTCCCTCGCTCAAAACAATAATCTCATCACTGTCGCGAATCGTACTTAAACGATGTGCCGAAATGACCAGCGTAATATTACGTTTTCTTATATTTGTGTCAATAATTTTTTCCGTAACCGTGTCCAATGAATTAGTTGCCTCGTCCATAATCAGAATAGATGGATTTCCCGCTAAGGCACGAGTAATTTCAAGACGTTGCCGTTGTCCGCCGCTAAAATTGTTACCCAATTGTTCGACCGCCGCACCGAAAGAACCGCGGCGTTGCGTTATAACATCATAAATCGCTGCATCTTTTGTTGCATTCGCAAGAGAACGATCATCAATTGCCGGATTCCACATCGTTAAATTGTCACGAATTGTTCCTTCAAATAAAACAATATCTTGATTGACCATCGCAATAGATTGCGCTAAAATAATACGCGGAATTTCATGTATCGGAATATCATCGAAAAAGATTTCACCCTTCAATGGACGAATCAATCCGGCAATCAATCGGGCAATTGTTGTTTTCCCGCTGCCGCTTGCACCAACAAGAGCAACTCGTTTTCCATGTTCAATGAGTAACGAAAAATCTTCAATCAAAGGACGCGCTAATGGATTGTAACCAAAAGAAATATTACGAAGTTCAATCTTGCCCTGAAGCCGAAAAGAAGAATTCAACGGAAAACGATTTGAATGTTCACCGGCTTTTTCTTGTTCGATTAACAACGGATCACGCTCATTGTTCAGGACATCATTTAAACGTCCGATATTGGCTTGAATCGACTGAATATCACCGGAAAGAGACGTTAAACCATTGACCGGCGCAATAAAATAAAGCATCAACGATTGGAACGCAATCAAATCACCAAACGTCATTTTGCCGTTCATCACCTGCAAACCGCCAAAACAAAACAACGCCGCATTCGTAATTCCCGATAACATTGACGGTAATGTTTCAATCATTGCCGAATATTTCTGTAACCGCTGCGATGAATTGACCGTTTTGACCTGCGAATCTGCCCATCGAGTGAAAAAAAGATCTTCCTGACCGGAAGACTTAAATGTTTCGATAATTTGGATTCCGCCGGCAGCAACAGCGGTTTGCTGCGCTGATTCTTGAACAAGCCGTTTATTAAGATCAATCCGGTAACGGCGTATCCACGCAACAATGAAAGCGTTAAACACAATCGCAGTAACAGCAATCAATGTCAAAGCCGGATTAAATAACAGCATTAAAATTCCATAAATTCCGATTAGGAAAAAGTTCAGTAAATTTGTTGTCAGTTTCGAGGAAAGAAATTGCGCAACAATATTATTTTCCTGAACTCTGACACAGAGATCGCCGGCATGACGGTTGGAAAAGAACGCGGTCGATAATTGTAAACAATGCCAAAAAAATTCTGCGGACGCTGAAACCGCCAATTGGGTACGTAATTTTTCCATTGAAAAATTCTGAATCCATGTGAAAATACCTTGAAACAGAATAACAATAAGAAAAAATGTTAAAAAAGGACGTAACCAAAAAACGGCATCAACAAGAATGTCATCATAAAATATTTTGTTACAAATAGCAGTACACAGTGCCGGAAATACGAGAAGGAACGCTGTTGCAAAAATGAAGAAAAAGATTGATTGGGAATACCGTAACCGGCCAAGAAGCCAACCAATAATACTGGGACGGCATCCGCCGCCTACAAAGGAGTCTGTTTTTTCTGCGGTTACAAAAATACCGGTATAACTTTGGCTAAACTCCTTTTCCGATAAAACTCTTGGTCCGACAGCCGGATCATTGATATAAAAATGTCTTCCGTGATAACCTTCATAGACGACGAAATGATTGAATCCCCAAAAGAGGATTCCGAGTTGCTTGATTTCTTTTAGGTCATTGAGTGATTTTCGATAGGCTTCACAATTCAGACCGAAATGTTTTCCGGCACGAATAATATTTAGGAGATTGGAGCCGTCACGATTAATACCGCACAGAGTTCGTAACTCTTCGATAGGAACCCAACGTCCCAATGATGCCAGAATGATACTAAGCGCAACCGCACCGCATTCTGTTTGCTCCATTTGAATAAAAGTGGGCGTCCGACGACGATATAAAAAATGTCCAAAATTCATTTTCCATAAACTCCGTAGTTATCAACACCAAGAAAAAACTGTTCGATAAACGGAATCAAATAAGAGATGGGACGTCGTTGTTCAACACCAATCATGGCATTGGTCATTGTTCCTGTTGTCAAATGAATTGGAGGTCCCATTCCGCCAGTCCAGTGATAACCGCTTGGCGATGTTGTACTTTTATCCAACGACAACCGAATTTCAAACACGCTTCCTTGTGCAAGAAATTGTTCATCCAACACAGAATTGGGAAAGAGCGAATCCAGATATTCCGGCGTAACAGGATAATCAGAAACCGAAAGAACACGTCCGGTAATAGAACCATATTGCGAAGGACGAATAATTGTCGGTGAAATAAGGGCATTCTGACCGGAAAGAATTTTTTTTGCTTGAATTGAAGTTACAAAAACAATCGTTTCCATTTCCAACGGACTATTCGTATCTTCCGTTTGACGAGGTTCGATCAAAACAATTTCCTGATTAACATTAACATTTTGTCCTTCGATTACAGAAATACTATAAATGACTCCGTTATGGGGTGCGTATATTTTGCCGTCTTTTTCACGTTTTTGTTTTAGTTGTTGTATTTCGTTTCTTTTATTGCTGATATTGAGTTCCCGTTGTTTAATATTTTCATCATAACTGATTTTGGTATCACTAATTGATTTGAGTAATGATTGTATTTGATTGAGCAG
The DNA here is from genome assembly GCA_031283515.1 of Planctomycetaceae bacterium. GTDB lineage: Bacteria > Planctomycetota > Planctomycetia > Pirellulales > Thermoguttaceae > WRKP01. Next base: position 2,827 of record JAITBS010000146.1, on the reverse strand, counting down.
AGAATCTAGGCTTAATTTACTATTGAGAAAAGTTACCGTTGTTTTATCGTAGTCTTCTTTGGAGGTAATTCCTTTTTCGTAAAGACGTTGATAACTATCCATTTGTTCCTGATAGATTTGAATTTGTTTATTTGTAATTTCGATAGACTGTTCAATTTGTTTTTTTTGGTTATTGAGGGTGGTCAACGAGTCATTGTAATTTTGGGTTTCTAACTTGGTCAACCGTTCATGCAAACCGATATATTCATCAAGTTCTTTTTGTAAAGTTTGTTCTTGTATATCGAGATCGGATTGGTCAATATAAGCGATCAAATCACCTACATTAACTTTTTGTTCGAGTTTAACGTAAATTTTATTGACGGTGCCGGAAATTTTACTCGTAACGGAAGGGATTCCTTTTGGAAAAACCAGAATTCCCAAACCGGTAACACGAACATTAATAGTTCCGAAAATTCCCCACCAAAGCAGTGCCGCACACACAATTCCGCCGGCAAAAAGTAAAAGCCATTCGAATCGTGCAATCAACCGAATAGATTCATCGAGTTTTTCAGGCGAACCGTAATGTTTTTGAGCTTCTTTACGAAATAATTCAGGTTTCGGTTCTGACATCGGTAAACAGAATTAAATAATATAACATTATTCAAAAAAAATATTTTGATTTGTATTTGCTTTTGCCGTAAAGACCCAATTATTACTAAAATTTATCGGCAATCATACCAATAAAATATTACATTTTATTAACAGCTCAAATACTTACATTCTAATAGTCCGTAGATTATGCAGAGTTTTTTAAAAAGTTTAGTAATATAGAATCCTCGTACATTTAGCCCGAATTGTCTCATAAATGAAAAAAAGAAAATACTTTTCGCAACAATTAACGCAATCAATAAAAAGGAACCGTTCACTCAAATTTACATACCTTGCGAAAAATTCCAGTGATGGTAAAATGACCCAATTAAATCATTTCTTTGTATCTTCCCTACAAGGTCAATACAGAAAACGTGTTGTGAATAAATGTGTTGTGAATAATTAGGTGTTGAAGAGCCTTTTTTATTTTATTCAAATTCGCCATATTCTCCATATTGTTATTTATATTTGATGAAAGTATTAATTGATCAGTTGATGAACCAAAGCGGCGTCAAGTTCGGAACTAGTGGTGCTCGCGGTCTTGTGACGGATATGAGTGACCATGTCTGTTTTGCTTACACGCTCGGTTTTTTACAATACGCTGTTCGTGAAGTTGCTCATGGTTCAGAAAATGACCGAGTTGCGGTGGCTTATGATCTTCGGGCAAGTTCACCGCGAATCGCCCACGCTGTTCGTAAAGCCGTTAGCCATTTTGGGTTGAAACCGGTTGATTGCAAAACAATTCCCACTCCAACCATCGCCCTCTACGGAATATCCGAAAAAATTCCTACAATCATGGTAACCGGAAGTCATATTCCTGAAAACCGTAACGGAATTAAATTTCATTTGCCAAACGGTGAAATCCTCAAAAAAGATGAAATCGGAATTAAACAACAAATTGTTGATGTTCCAGAGAAGATGTTCGACTCAAACGGAATGCTCAAACCCAACGAATTAGATTTTCCTGTTGAAACTGACAACGGCAAAGCAAAACAATATTATATTGATCGATTTCTTCGTGCTTTTCCGTCTGGTTTTTTAACAGGTTTTCGGATTGGTTTTTACGAACATTCCGCTGTGGGGCGTGATTTGTTGTGTGAACTGTACACTGCGTTGGGTGCTTCGGTAACACCGTTGGGTCGAAGTGAGACGTTTATTGCTGTTGACACGGAGGCGGTTCGGGATGAAGACCAGTTTCTCGCACGAAAATGGGCAACCGGACATTCCGAAAATCCGCCCTTCGATGCAATTCTTTCAACTGATGGAGATAGTGACCGACCATTGTTGTTTGATGAACACGGTGAATGGATTCGCGGAGATATTGCCGGAATCCTGACTTCGCGTTTCCTTTTGGCAGACTGCGTGGTCACACCGGTCAGTTCCAGTACCGCCTTAGAACGTTCAGGTTGGTTCAAAAAAATTGTTCGAACAAAAATCGGGTCGCCTTACGTGATTGAAGCAATGCAAGACGCGGTGTCACAAGGTTATAAACGTGTTGTAGGCTACGAAGCCAACGGCGGATTTCTGACCGCCAGTTCCATTCTGCTCGACGAAGAAGAATCAAAACGCCCCTTATCTCCATTGCCAACACGTGATCCCGCCATCGTTCATATCGCAACTCTGCGTTACGCAAAAGACTCCGGAGTACCGCTTTCGGAAATAAATCATTATTTGCCGCGACGTATTGTCATGAGTGATCGCCTCCAAAATTTTCCGACGGAACTCTCGCAACGAAAAATGGAAGAACTCATTTCAGGAGGCGAAGAAATGATACAACTTGTTTTCGCCACTTTCGGTGAATTACAAACATTTGACCAAACCGATGGAATCCGTATGGTATTCGGAGATCAAGATATTGTACACTTACGTCCATCGGGAAACGCACCGGAATTACGATGTTACACGGAAGCAGATACCAAAGAACGGGCATTGTCGTTATTGTACCGAACCATGACAATTCTCGATACTTGGCGACGCCGTTCCCAACATGATTCCTACCCCTATCAACAATAGTAAAACAATATTGTATCAGTCCGCAGATTACGCAGATTTTCATAGAGATTTTGTCCGCAGATTACGCTGATTTTCACAGAGATTTTGTCCGCAGATTACGCTGATTTTCACAGAGATTTTGTCCGCAGATTAGTGTATATTTTTATGATGTTAATTAAGAAGAATAAAAAATAAAAAAAGAATGATT
>JAITBS010000131.1 GCA_031283515.1 Planctomycetaceae bacterium | reverse complement strand
GAAGGGTTGCCTACGTGAGATATGATCACCGTTATTGCCACTGTTGTACCAAATCCTCAAGAAGTTGTTTGATTTCCTCAAGCTCATCACCTAACTCTTCTTGTAAGGAATAAATAATCTCAATAGCGTGTTGAACATCTTTTTTTGCTTGTTCTAAATTGTCGAGTGAAGCGTAAACATTGGCTCGATTGGCATAGGAGGTCACTAAGATCGGTAGAAAAACAGATTGCTCTTCTTTGCTCAAGCCAAACTCTTTACTCAAAAATTTCTCTTTGATTTCAATCGTTTTATCAAAATTAGTCAGAGCATCTTTCAAGTTGCCAATATTCATCGCAGCAACTCCGCGATTTTCATAGGCAGTTGCCAAAGAATTGAGAATCACCGGATCCTTTATATCAATAAAATCAGCAAAATCATGAATTGACCGATCAAAAACATTATAGGCTTCCTGCTTTTTATCAATATCTAAAAACATGGTTCCTTCCGTCATTAGAGCTTGGAACAATTCGAATCGGTTCTCAAGATTACCGCTTCGAGCTAATTTTTCAAGAATTTCAATTCCTCGTTCAACATCAACCAGAATATCACCAACTTTGTTGAAACGTTCTGTTTCGGATTCGAACTCGCAGTTTATGTAATTTTCATAAGTTGCCTTACAACGTAACATTAGAGTATTGGCAAGTTCCCGTTCGTGTTCCATTTGACCAATGTCAATAAGTTCAACAAAAAGACGCATTGCTCGATTGTAAGCATCGACAACTTTATCAAGAGGTTCGTCCATGTCCCAAAATAAGTTCCCTTGAGCAACACTAACCTTAGCCATATAAAACCGCGTATCAAAATCACTGATTTTTTCAAGCGCACGGAATGCTGTGAACGAATTATCAAAATCAATTTTAGCTTTTTCAAATTCGCCGATATCCTGATAAATAATTCCGCGATTCAAACGGATTCCCGCAATATCGTATTTGGTTTCGCCATCGCCTTTGTCTTCTAAGGGTTTGAGTGTTTCCAATGCTTGAGCATAGGATTCGAGAGCAAGTTCAAATTTTTCGTAATCGTTGTAAATAACCGCACGATGAAGATACACATTTCCAAGTTGGCGGCGTATTTCATCGTCTTCACCCTGTGCTAAAGTCGATTGTAAAACAGTTTCCGCCTTCGCAAACAGAGCAAATATTTCATTGAACGAATTGTTATTTTCCGAGAGTTCTATTGCCCATGTGCAATACAGTTCAGAAAGTTCTTCGGTTTGTTCAATCGTTCTGGCAGCGTTTTTTTCAAGTTCGGCAACACGGCTTTTGAGTGCTTCCCAATCAACATTTTGTTGGTCATCACCTGCTTCATATTCATTTTCAGGTAAAATTAAAATCGACATTATTTAACTCCCAATTCTTTAATCTGTTGAAAAAGATCTATAAACAAAATCAAACGGTTCTCACAGTATAATTCCGATTGACCAATAACGCAAGACTAGCTTCGGAAATTCAAAAGACATTTATTAAGAAGATTAAGATATGGAGTTTGGAAGTTGCGATTGGGGATTGGCAAAATAAACTTCATTTTTTTAATCGTCATCTCTTTACATTTGAGAATATTTCCCTATAAATTATGTTTCACTTGTATTCCGGTTTATTTGAGAAATTGATATTTCTGAAGTTATTACTTTTTTTCGTTGTTTATTGCTATGACTTTTTTCGATTTCATTACCAGTCCGTTGATGGGAGTTTATTTCATTTGTGCTGTTTTCGGCGGTACACTGATGATTTTACAACTGATTATGATGATTTTTGGTCTTGGCGGTGCTGATGCCGGAGATATGAGTGACGGCGGTGATTTGGGTGATGGCGGCGATATTGACAACGATTTTGTGGTCGGCGGACATGCCCAAACTATTGACATTTTCAAGGTCTTATCTATCCGAACCATTATTGCGGGAATTACGTTTTTCGGTCTGGGCGGATTAGCCGGATTAACCGGTGGAACGTCAAAATTCATTTCTGTCATTTTGGCGATTACTTCCAGTTTGATAGCGATTTACGCTGTTTATTACCTTTACTTGTCGGTTGCCAATCTGAAGTCGGATGGCTCTATTTCGGAAAAAACACTAATTGGTTCTCGGGGTAATGTTTACATCAAAATTCCTGAAACAGGAACTGGAGCCGGCAAAGTTCTTGTCAATCAGCAAGAACGGACAATGGAATATGAAGCCATTACCGCCGGAAACGAACTCAAAGCCGGAACTCCTATTGTTGTTGTCCGTGTTGTTTCCCCAACAACTGTCGAAGTAAAACCAAGTTAAAAACGGAAACAAAAAGTATCGGAAACAAAAAATTAAAACTCAAAAAGAATACCCTAACTGCTCTGTTTGGTATCAATTTGACTAATTAACACACTCATTATTCATTATTAAACACTTCAACTTTATTTGTAACAGGAGATTACAATGACGATTTGCAGATTATTTTTATTGATTGTTGGGATTCCATTTTGTTGTACAACTATTTTCGTGGATACTGTTAGAATTTTCGCAGCAGAACCATTTCGGTTTACGGAAAGAGACAATAAACAATTGGTTCTTACTGAGGGAAATGTACCGGTTTTGACCTATCAGTTCGACGCGGTCGAACACAACCAAGTGCCCGAAAAAGAACCTCGCCGATTGGCAGGTTGTTATGTTCATCCGCTTCATGGTCTTTACGGTGAAGTCTTGACAGACAATGCTCCTCTGGATCATTATCATCATCATGGAGTTTTTTGGACTTGGCCTCATGTTGGTGTTCACGAACCGGACGGCACAATTAAACAATATGATCTTTGGACAAGTAACACTGCACTTAAACAATATTTTGTCCGTTGGATCAGTAAAAAAATCACCAATAACACGGCAACTTTTGAAGTGGAAAACGGTTGGTTTGTTGGTAAACCGGAAAATGGAAACAAAATTATGTCTGAACAAGTTAAAATTGTTGTTCACCACATCCAAAATCAGGACTCCTCCACAACGGAAACTATTAAAAATCGTGTAATTGATTTTGAATTTCTCTGGCGGCCTGTTGATAAACCTGTTTCACTTCGTGGCAGTGAAGGAAAAAGTTACGGTGGATTATCGGTTCGGTTCAAGCCGTTCATTGCGGAGAACGAACGCAACAATAAAAACGCTCTTGCCAAACACAATGACGTCAATATCATTACGGTTCCTAGTGGTGTTGCGGAAAAAGATTTGCCGGAAACTCTGTTGGAATGGGCGGATTACACATCGAAATTTGACGGGCGTGACATGTTTAGTGGTGCAGCAGTTTTTATTCCGAAGACACATCCTGATTTTCCGCCGACTTGGTTAACTCGATATTATGGACCGTTGTGTGTTGGTTGGCCTGGGGTAAAAGACCGGTTATTCCAACCCGATGAAGAGATCCGGCTTCAATACCGAATCTGGATTCATGATGGTGCCGTTACGGTAGCACAACTGGAAAATGCCTACCAACTCTATAACGCCCAAATCCAAAAGAACACCAATTCTCAATCCCACCAAAAAATGAAGACTTTTACTCGTTTACGCAACAGGTTTAATTTCCGATAGTTTTTTTGGTGGTGGCGGTTGTTTTGCAGTAACTATTCATTGTGCAGTCAACCTTTCGCCGAAAGGTCAGTGTGTAGTCAATGTTTCGCCGAAACGTTTTAAACAATAAACAATACGGCGTACTCGCCGACTTTCCCCTGTTGACGGACGGAAATGAAGGACTCACGGCGTACAACACAATAGTAAACTTAACCGTTGCGACCTTTCGGCGAAAGGTCGCCTACCTGTTAGTTGCCTCTCAACTAATATCCTGCCCTTTCAGGGCGTTGTTTCACAAGGAATTTTTACCCACCCCGTTGGGGTGGGCTATAATCCTGACGCCCCTATCGGGGCTAATGGGAAAAACAAAAATGCCACTATTACAAAGAACCAAATATAACGTTGTATTTATCACGCGTTTTTTATTTTACTTTGTGTTCTTACTCTACACTTTTCCCTTGCGGTATGCAACCGGTAAAATCAGTTTTTTCATTATATTTGTATTTATTTTTGAAAATTCTTACTAATCCGAAAATGAAAATGTTTTTCTTTTTTTCTTTTCTCACGATTCGGATAGTAAATTACTTAGAGAGTAATTTCTAAAAAATGGTTTCTGAAAAATTTTATCCTTGAAAAAACGTACGTGGAAAGGACGAACTTTTTGAATACAAGATTTTTGGAAGTTACACGATTGGAATGTCCATAACGTTTTGGTGAATCGAGTAAATAATTGAAATGAAAAGAGAATACCATGAAAAATAGTTTTGTTTTTTTTGCGTTTGTTTGTGTTGTGTTTATGATTTTGAGCGTACCGAAAGCCAATGCGGTGAACAGTGTTTATTTTATTTGGCATGATGCGGTGCGAAACCGGACAGTTCCGGTAAAAATATTTTATCCGGTAAAAAATAGCGGGGAAAAATTACCGGTTATTGTGTTTTCGCATGGTTTGGGAGGTTCGATTGATTGTTGCTCGTATCTTGCCCATGCGTGGGCAACACAGGGATTTGCTGCTGTTTTTTTGCAACATTCGGGCAGTGATGAAAATATCTGGAAGGGAAAAATCCTGATTTTGAACGAGTTCAAAAAATCCTACCAACAAAACTGGAATGGGCGGACACGTGCGGAAGATATTAAATTTGTACTGGATTATTTGGAACAACTTTGTGTTGAAAATCATTCTGTTGTAAGTCAATTTGATTTTAATCGGATAGGAGTTGGCGGTTATGATCTTGGATGTTTGGCGTCTCTTCTTGTGGCGGGTCAGGTTCCTTCTGATAAGGGCGATTCGCTTTACGATTCCCGAATCAAGGCGGTATTAGCGATGAGTCCGCCTATTCGTTACGTGGGCAAGAGTTTTCAGGAGATTTATTCGCCGATTGATATTCCTGCGTTGTTCATCACCGGCACCGAAGACGATAGTATTGTCGGTCCCACCAAAGCGTATCAACGCCGTATTCCATTTGACTCGATGAACTGTAATAACCGGTATTTGGTAACATTTCAAGGCGGAGATCACCGGATTTATGGCGGTCGGATTTTTTCACTTTCAGCCCGCAACGATCAACGTTTTCAATTGGCGATTATTCGTGTTTCGAGTTATTTCTGGAAATCGGTTCTCCAAAACGATGCGAATGCTGAAATGGTGTTAAACGGTTATGGTTTTCAAGGTTTGCTTGGCGGCATGGCAACTGTTGAGCGGCACATCGGAACAACCGAAACGGACACAACCGAAATCGTTCAACCGCCCAACAATACGGAAGAATCGAAAACCCAAAAAACAGAATCGATTGAGGAGTTTACGGAATCTGTTGAGAACTTCCCTGTAACACAGATCTATCGCCAAATCATCCGTAAATTTACAAACGAAACGTTTTGAATCCGCTTGCGAACGATTCACTGCTAATTACTAACTATTAACTAGATCGCTATTGCCGAATGCGCTTCGTAATTCTTGGCGTTCATATTCCAGAAGACCGTCAATAAGCGGAGCGAGATTGCCGGCAAGAATTGTGTCGAGTTTGTACAATGTCAAACCGATCCGGTGATCGGTAACACGGTTTTCGGGAAAATTATAAGTTCGAATCCGTTCACTACGATCACCGCTGCCGATTTTACTTTGCCGTTCTTCGGCACGTTTTTTTTGTTCTTCATCCCGTTTGGCTTCGTAGAGTCGTGATTTGAGCACTCGTAGTGCTTTGGCGAGATTTTTATGCTGACTCCGTTCATCCTGACAGGCAACGACAATTCCTGTTGCGAAATGAGTTAGCCGCACTGCCGAAGATGTTTTATTAACATGCTGACCTCCTGGACCGCTGGAACAATATAAATCTTTACGATAATCTTCCGGTTTAAGATCAATTTCAACATCTTCCGGTTCTGCCATGACAGCGACAGTTGCGGCTGAGGTATGAATTCGTCCTTTTGCTTCTGTTTCGGGAACTCGCTGAACTCGATGTCCGCCGCTTTCAAACTGCAAGTGACGAAAACAACCCTCTCCGTCCACTCCAAGAACCATCTCCTTAAAACCGCCCAATTCTGTTGAATTGTACGATAATATTTCAACTTTCCAGTTTTTATCTTCGCAATAATGCTTATACATTTCGTACAAATCACGAGCGAAAAGAGCTGCTTCATCACCGCCGGTTCCGGCTCGGATTTCGAGAACGAGATTAGCCCGATTGGCATCTGCGCCGCCGATAGTCATATCGAGGAGTTCATTCCAAAGAATTTCGCGTTCTGCTTTGAGTTCGGGAATTTCCAATTCTGCCAGTTCGCGCATCTCCATATCCGGCGAATGGAGCATTGCATGGTCTTCTTCGATTTGAATATTGAGTTGTTTGAATCGCCGATATTTTGTTGCCATTTTGGCAATTGTTCCGTGTTCCCGAGCCACCATTTGGAGTTTAAGCGAATCTGCCAAAACCTCCGGCAATGCCATTTGATGTTCGAGTTCCTCAAATCGTGATAACGTCTCATCAAGTAATTTACGCATATTTTTTGGTTCCATTTCGATCTGTTTTTAGTCCGCAGGTTATGCGGATGTTCGCAGATTATTTTTTTTGAGAATTACGAAACAGACAAAAAGAGAATGGACTAAAAACACAGAGATTTTATTCAATATTGATTTCGATAAATTTTTTTAAAAAATCTGCATAATTTGCGGACTATTTAAAAGAATCGACGGGTTCTATTGAACTAAATATTCGAGTTGTTAGTTAATAAAACAGACAATTACATTCCGTGCTCAGGAGTTTGGAATTGAGATGATCAGTTACAATTCATCATCATTTTGTGCATCGGTTTTTTTCTTGCTGCCGTAAGATTTACCGGAAAATTTATTCTTGAATTTTTCGATACGTCCTGCCGTATCGACATATTTCAATTTGCCGGTGTAAAAAGGATGGCAGACGTTGCAAATATCGACTTTGAGTTCCGGTTTGGTTGCTCGGGTCACAAACTGATTCCCGCAACCGCAAGTTACTTTTGTTTCAACATATTTTGGGTGAATGTCTTTTTTCATAAAATCCTCAAATTTTTTAATAATTCTAATTGGTACGAGGCAAAATTTGATTTTCGTCAACACGTAATTCAAAAATAATACAAACATTTCCACTATTTGACAAGAGGGGGAGTTTGGAGTTGATAGTTGATAGTGGAGAGTTGATAGTGAATAGTGATGAGTGAATAGTGAATAGTGGAGAGTGAGTAGTGATGGTATTAGGTAGCCAACGTTTCGCCGAAAGGTTTTGAACAATACGGCGAGTACGCCGACCAACGGTGGGTGAAAATCCTTCGGCGAGACGTTGACTACCTTTGGGGAACTTCTAAAAACATTGTTTCTCAAATATTGCGTCCTTAAAAATGAATGCTTGAGAATATTTTTTGGGGTAAAAACTAGGTTTTTAGAAGTTCCCTTTGGAGTCCATTGGTAAACAAATTGACGAATAGTCCACCGAAATATTACAAATAATCATTCCACTGATAGATTACTAAAAAACGCAATTTTCAAGTGTGATGAGTATATTTTTTACTGTGTTCAATGACTTCGATCCAACCTATCAGCGATGCTCGATAACCAACACTGTTTTCAAGTAAATTCCGATGTTCTAATTCACGTCTTAACATTGGTTCGATGCGTTTGGTTAATAACTCTGTTGCGTTTTCAATTCGTTGATTTGTTGTTTTGTAACGATAAAATTTTTCAACATTTTTTTCCCAACTTGGTAAACGTTTTCCATTCAAATCAACGGCAAGCGGAATCAAATAAGATCGAACATCGTCCTTGCCGTTTATCGTAACATACCACACAGATACAACTCCCGAAATAATCGTTTCTAACTCTTCCGAATTTATCTCAACACAAATCCCAACCTCTTCCGGTAATAATTCCTTGTACTGATTCATCATCACAACAATCGGCGGATAATCCAAACCAAGTAAATCAATCTTTTCATCCTCTAACGCCGTTTGTCTGTCAGTTGTTATTAGTTGTTTATGATCGACAAAATAACATTGGTCTGAATATTTTTCAACGCTAATACCAACTAACTTTAAACCGGTTTTATAAAACGTCAACAATGTATTCATCTCCTCGCTAATATCCTCAAGCGGTTTGTAATCGTCAAGCGAAAAACCTGTTAAATCCTGAAATAAACTCGATACGACTTCTCGCGCTTCCTTCGCTTGTTGTAACGCGATTTCAAGTTCTTCTTTCGTCCGTTTTAATTCGGGATCCGATAACGCTTGCGAATAAAGTTCGTTATACTTCAGCCGTTCCGATAATTGACCGAGAATTTGCGTGCGTAAATCTTCCGTAACAACTCCTTCCTTATTTTGTTTACCAAGCGTTTTCGCAATATCTGTTAATTTTTCTTCCAACATCAGAAACACTTTGCCCTCAATCGTATCAGACAGAACAATGTTATATGCTTGTGCGGCGTCTTTTTGTCCGTAACGATGAATTCGTCCGATACGTTGTTCAATGTCCATCGGGTTCCAAGGCAAATCAAAGTTGAAAAGAATTCGAGCATATTGTAAGTTAATTCCTTCACGTCCTGCCGCCGTGCAAATCATCACTTTGGGACCGTTTGGTTTCTTAAATTTATTCTCCGCCGATTTTTTACTGTCGTGATCGCCGCCCTTGAGAACAACAATACCCTTTTGCGGAAAACTCTCTTGAATCGCCTCCGCAACAAAATCAACACTGCCTAAATACGTTGCAAAAATTACAATTCGTTCATTCTCATTCGCTTGCCAAATTTTTTCCAATGCTTCGAGCAACTTCACAACTTTTGTTTCCTGCTCAATCGGAAACATTTCAAGCAATTTCGTAATTCTCAATCGTTCTTCCGGTAAAGCAAGTTCCACTGATAAAAATCCTACGTCATTCTCTTCCGAATCTGTAACATTGGATTCGCTGTTTAATTTGTATTCTAGTTCTTCCTCTTTTTTTTGTGTCTGTAAGATTTTTTGTTTTTTATCTGCGAGAATATTTTCGATTGTTATTCTTCCTTCTTGCGTGTTTGCGGTAAGTTGCTCATTTATTTCTATTTGACGAATCGCTTCGGCAAAAGCGGCGTCGCGTCCGTCAATATCAAGATTGGAATCGCACAGCAGACCTTCCTGAATTGTCAACGCTAAAAGACGATTTCGTAACGTTTTTCGTACGGCATAAAAACTGGACGCCGCGATTTTTTGGAAAATTGCCATTACAAAACCGAGTCCGCGTCCGATGTTGCCTTTTCGTTTTGCCAAATCAAATCCGTCTTGGATATATTCGCGTAACTCAGAATAAAATTTTTCTTCTTCTCCAGACATCAAACACGATTCCGTATGAACATCGCGGCGCATGAATAATGTCGAACCGTCCGGTCGGCAAGCGTCCGCTTTTGTTCTGCGAAATACAACTTGATTTAATCGCGAACGGTTTTTGTGCATATCGTCAACACTATAAAACAACGTCGGGTCAAGAAGATTGATAAGCATGAGAAAACGAAAAGCATCACCCTGATGCGGCGTTGCGGACAAGAGAATTAAATCGCGGGTATGTTCTCGTAATTTTTCGGCAAGTTTGTAATTTTGTGTTTTGCGTATTTTTTTGCCGTCTGCATACGCCGATAAATGATGAGCTTCGTCAAACACAACCAAATCCCACGACGGAGCGGCAAGTAAACGTTTAATACGCGATTCTTGTTTCAACGTGTCGATACTGATAATCATCCGATGATGTTTTTCAAACGCATTACTTTTACGATCAAATACGTCGCCTTTTGCGCCGAAAACGTCAAAATGTAACTTAAATTTGCCGTTCAATTCGTTATCCCAATTATTGACAAGACCGGCGGGAACAACCAACAACGCTCGTTGTAATTCGCCTCTGCTTATTAGTTCTCGCAAAATCAACGCTGTTTCAATTGTTTTTCCTAACCCGACTTCATCGGCGATTAAATATCGGCGCGGCGCATTCTCGGCGATACGGTGCGTCAAAACAATTTGATGCGGAAGTAAATCTATTTTTGCGCCGGTCATTTGGGTTGTGTTGTGCATACAAGGCAAATAATAAGAATAATACGACAACAACGCTTTAACGTTTCGTATTTCGTTGCCGATACAATTTTGCAGAATCGTTTCATGGCGATCTGCGGCGGGACGAAGAGAATCCGTCAATACGATACGTTCGCCGTTTTCGCCGGCAAAGAATATCCGTGCATAATTTCCTTCCAGTTCCGCCAATAAAATACCATCGCCGAATTCGTTATGCCGGACTTTCTGACCAATACGGATTTGTCCTATATTTACGTTCATTTAAACAACTTTTCGGTAATATCTGCCAACTAGGAAATTCTCCGTAAATACAAACCGTCAGGGTTATCCTTATTAGAATCACTTGTTTTGTAAATTATTTTGACATCTTGCCATGCGCCGTTGTAAATCAAGCGGGTTAATGGAATATCGTTACTATTGATATTTGTTTTCCAAACGAATTCCTGACTTGCAACACTCACTCGTTTGAATCGTTTCGGATTCGCAAAATAGAAAATCAATCCCGCTTCGCCTCCGCCGTCGGCGACTTCATGCTGATAACTGCGAATCGCAGAATGTAATGTTTGTTCAAGAAACGACGTCAACGTTTCAATATCTTCAAACGTATCCATTGCCGCATCCAAACCGGCAACAACCAGCGTTTTTCTGTTTAATAAAACGTCGTCAATATGTTCCCAGTTCCCATTGTACTGCTGAAAGAACTGATATAACGAAACAAAATCTCGTATTGTGTGAACGTTTTTCAACGCCGCAATATTCCATATCAACGACACGCCCATCTCGGCGTAATTGTAATCGCAATCGTAATTGTAGGACATTGTGTATTTGTGTAACTGTAAAGTTACGGTTAAATCAAAATGAAGGTTAAAACAACAATTTTTCTTCCTGTTTGGTTGGGAGCGAACTTAAAAATTCGCGGAACAATTTTAAGGCGACATTTGCCGCATCTTTTACCGGCGTTTCCGAAGCGTTTTTTACGAACCATTCTATCACGTCAATTGTCGCACGATGCGGAACAAAAGATGCCGGATTCAAAATTGTTTTTGCGTTTATTTTACTGCCAGCCGTGCAAACGCCAATAAGATAAAGTGCTTGTTCAAAATCGTTTTGCGGAATTTTATCTCGGTTTCGGCTCTGCCAATTTTTGAGAAACTTTAACGGTTCTGTCAACACATAAATTTTACTCTTGCTGATAAGCGAACACCAATTACGGTCTGTAAAATCTCTATCGGAAATTCCTGTGCTGCGAAGAAATTTTTGTAACTGATCGGCAGGTAATACATTCGTCTTGTTAAACATTTGTAGAAATAATCGCGTGTGAAATTCACAGTTAGGCGAGATATTTCCGGCGGCGTCGAAATCGTCGATAATCCGGTTAATTTCAAACAGAACTTCTTCAATCGAAACATCTTTTCCGTCAACGCTGCGGACTTTGCCGTAATGCCGCGAGTAATGCTCTAATGCTTTGCCGCGTTTTATCACCGCAATATCTGCATCGGGAAGTCCAGCCGCACAATGAATTGTCAATAATTTTGTAACTTGCTTTACGTCTTCAATAATAAACTTACGAAGAGACGCCCACGAAATAACGTTAGCGTCATCGCCGGCTCTTTTACGGCAAACGTGAATAATGTCAAATTCAATTTCCTTGCTGCCGAATTGACCTTCGCCTTTTTTTTCGTCGCTGCGAATCGGATAACATTGTTCAAGATAAAACCCCGATTCAAAAAGTGAACGCAAAACATTGACCCACGCTTTGTCTTCGCTGTGATGAAACGTGAACGCCAATATTCCGCCTGATTTGAGAATGCGGTTCGACTCTTTCCAACATTCCGTCAAGATGTTTTGATAAAACTCATCGGCTTGTTTTGCGTTGCCGTGCCTTGTGGAATTTGCCACCGCTTCAAGCGTTTTCGGAACAAGTTCGCCGCCGAATAATTCAGGATAACAATCCTGTAACACAATCTTCAACCAAACATAAAAGAAATCCGACAACTCCGAATAATTGACAAGTCCGCCGAATGGAGGATCCGTAATTATCAAATCAAAAGACAAATCATCTAATCGCGAAAGTTCTGATGACGACGTACAAGAAAGTTCGCATTGAACCCCAAGTTCAAAAGCATGAGCAAGCGAATCGCCCGTGTAAACCTTCACGCTCTTACCAGATATTCCTAACGCTAATTCAGAGGATTTTTCTGAAATAATATCAGTCGTTAATAATTCCCAAGGATTATTCTGCCAATCAAGAACTTTCGGTAAGATTTCTATCGTTGATGTCCAAGGTCCATAACCAAAATGTGAAAAAAATGATGTTTCAATCGTATTCGATTTCGGATGAAAATTAAGATTCGATAATGCCGGAGCAATTTTATCCGCTTTGATATGCCAAAATGAAAACATACACTGATTTCTGATGAAATTCATAAATGTACCTAATACAAATTCTTTTACATTTTGTTTTGCTTTTGATTTATCGATTGTTTTCAACAACGTTGTCAAACCCAATAATTGACGCGGATTGAACATTTGATACCAATGAAAATACAAATGATTTCGTGGTTGGTCGGTATTGTAACCTGTTGGGATTTCTTGTTTCGGATAATATTTATTGAGTGAATTTTTATCAGAATTTTCGATTAACGTTTTCCATTTTTTTACGGCGTTGTTGTAGGTTTCGACATTTGGCGTTGCAAAAAATCTTCCGCCGTAAGGTTGTTTTTTTTCGTTGCATTCTTTGCAATATGCTTGAATTGCGTAAGGCACAAACGGCGCGGGTTTGCCCATTTTTTTTACGGCGTCAAGTAAACTTTGTTGTTGTCCGCATTTTGCGCACAAGAAATGAGCGTTCTTTGGAACCGTTCCTTTGGACGTGTCCAATTGAAAAGAACGAGCGGAATTGCGATTGTCTATGAATTTCAATATTTTCGGTAACTTTCCGCGATGTTCGATGAGCGGATGAACATAATTTTGCCGTAACAAATTGATCGTATCGGACGCTTCAATGCCGCGTAAATAATCAGGATGAACCAACAAAGTAAAATTGATTTTTTTATTAACGCTTTTTTCAAGTTTGCCAAAGGAAATTTTCTCGTTGCAATGCGGACATGTTGCGGTGTAAGTTTTTGCGTCTAATGTTGCAAACGGCGTTTCGTCTTCGGCGATTGTATGAATAGCGTCCGGTGCGATGTGCATTTCTTGCGTTTCGAGGTCGAATGTTTTTTGGCAATACGGACAATTCTGTTTCGGATAACATTTGACCGTCAACTCTTTAAGTGCAAACGCCGGAGAACTAATAATCGGAGTATAATGTCCGCAATTCGGATTCTGACATTTTGCGTGTTTTCCCCAAAAAGTATAGATAATTTCTGCACGCGAATTGCCGATATCGTTTTTGTTTTTGTTTTTGTTGTTGCTGTGTCTTGGGCAATTGCAATTGTAAAACGGTTGTATTTCCGGTTTGACTTTTGTTTCGATTTCTTTCAATAACGCTTCGACTTCATTTTTATCAACATTTGCCGTTTCATTTTTTACAATAAAATGCGCAACAGGATTGAGGTCATTCCCGAACATTTGAAATCCGAGACGTAATCCTTCGACAATTGTTGTTCCGCCGCCCATGAAAATATCTGCAACTTTTAATTTATTGAAGTTTTTATTTTCTTGATGATTTCCGTAATACGCATTCCAAACGGTTTTCGCGGCTTCGGTAGAATTTTCCGGTGCTTTGATTGCCGCAGCGAGAAGCGTCGCCCGAAAAACCGAACTGCGCCGTCTTGCCCACCATTTCGACATCTGATAAATCGGTTTACCGGCATTGCCTTCGATTGCTGAAATACTGTTGATCGGCAAGATAGGAAAATCCACCTCCAAACATGTTTTCGGACGATTCGGATCACTAAAATCAACCGTCGGAAGATTCATCTTTTCACCAACGCAAACAGCCTTTTCAATTTCGTTTTGTTTTAATTTTGACATGTATTTTTTGATTCAATTTTTATTATTTCGTTAAAATGACAAACGGCGTAAAACATTCCATGAGCGACAATCCGCCGTGTTGCAATGCCGGATAACCGCCGGACGCTCTCCATTTTCGTCTGCCTAGCGCGAAACGATAATTGTTTAACGCTAATTCCAACGGCGGCGTCGAAGGAACAAGTTCAGTATTGGCGTTCAGTTTTTCGAATCGTTTTTGTCCGTAAATTTGTTTCATTTCGTCGTGCTGCGTTGAGTCGTTGATTTCTACAAAATCGTTTGTTATCGCGTAACCGTGATCGCTTGTAATGAGCAACTTTCTGCCGGTAAGAAGTCTATCAACAAATTGCCAAAAATCGTCGGAAGTCAATTTTTGTTTCACGTCTCTTTTAAATGTTTCGGGCGTTCTTGCGTTGTGCAAAATGCTGTCGGGAAATTGATGCCAATAAAGAATTTTTACCTGCGGAGATATTTCACAATCCGCAAACGGCAAACCGCTGCTGAACGTGTAAACGTCCGGTAATAATTTTGACGTTTTACCTCGCTCCAAATCAGAGCGCAACGAAAAACCAAGAGCATTCGCAAATACTGTTGTTTCGGCGGGTAAAACAGTCGCGTAAATACCGGATTGCATAATGTTCAAACGGCGTTTATTCGCACCGTCGATTAACAACGGCAATTCGCGCAACGATAAAGCGTCGAGAATTAACGCCGCCGCGCCGATACTTTGCGTTTCGTAAAAACCGATGATGTTTTCAATCGCACTGGGATTATGTTCAGCGAATGTATTCCACAAATCCCAAGCCGAACCCGCAAGAATATTTTCGAGTCGAGAAATATCCTTATCGTTATTATTTGAAACGATATAATTTCGTATTGCTTCCCAAGCGTCTTTTGGGGATTGTGTCAGTATATTTCGTATCATTTATTGTTCTCCTTTATTATTAAGATTCTTCTTCTTTATCGAGTTCGAGTTCATATTTCATTCCGTCGGGCAATGCGCGGATTAAACGGTCAAGATTTTTCCCTGATGTTTGCGCGACTTTTAACGTAACGTTTAACACCGACGGAGTGTTTTGGGTCAATCCCCAACTTTCAATTCTGCTAAGTAAATTTAAGCCGGAGGTTGGGTCGGCGGTACTGTAATGTTTTTTTGTTTTGAGCAAATTAGGTTGCGGTGTTGACGAAGACGCCGGTTGAGATATTGATTGCGGCGGTTGTAGCGTTGATGTTGATGTTGAATCGCGCATTGAATCA
>JAITBS010000583.1 GCA_031283515.1 Planctomycetaceae bacterium | reverse complement strand
GAAAATCGAAAAATAAAAATTTCATTGATATATTACAAAACTTTTCTAATAAATTTCCCAAAAAATTTTCCAATTATCAAAATGGTAGTGGAATTTTTTTTATAATATGCGAAAATAATAAAAGTTTTCTCCATTCTTTCATTCTTTAACCTTCGGATTTCAATCATGACTTCGATTTATTTCAAGCGGTATTCTGATATCAAACGGGCATTTACCTTGGTGGAACTTCTGATAGTTGTTGTGATTATCAGTATGTTGGCAGGGCTTCTCATTCCGGCGGTCAACTACGCACGTGAAGCCGCAAGACGCACACAATGTATCAATAACCAAAAAAATCTCGGTATCGGGCTTATCAATTACGCTACAAATAACAACGGTTTACCAGGCTATCTCAATCAACTGGCAAACTATTCTGATGGTACTCCCCGTATTTTGAGTTGGGTTGTTGCCATTTTGCCGGAAATTGAAGAAGAAAAACGTTATGAATTTTTAACAAAAGATACACTAATTCCGGACGAAAAAACTCAAGCACTCGCCTCTTCGCCGCCAGTACTAATTTGTCCCTCCGCGTATCTTCAGCAACGGGCTGGTACTCCGATTTTGAGTTACGTCGTCAACTGCGGTCCTGAAGCAAATTCGGGAGCTATTACTGGTAATGTCGCACGTACATTTACGCTTTTCAAAGATCGACGTGGTACATTAACCTCTATTAACAAAAAAGTTAAGTTAGATGAAATCATTGATGGAACAAGTTATACGATGTTACTTTCGGAAAATATACAAGCATGGACTTGGTATTATCACCCAGAGCCGGACACTAGTGATACTAGTGATTCTGATAATCCTTGGAATGATTATCCTAGCGGTGAATTGAAACAAGATTCCACATATTATACTCGATACAAAGATGCAGTTGCGAGTTTAGGTTTCGTTTGGTCGAATCAACCCAGTAGTTCCTCTTTTCGTTCAAAAATCAATGATTTTAACATTAATAATAACCGTCCAGACACAGATCCATTGAGTGCTGCTCCAACAAATATTGCTCTTGCACGTCCGTCCTCTTTGCATCCCGGAATTGTTATCACGCTTTACGGTGATGGTTCCGCAAAACCGATGAATGAAGATTGCGGTTTCGGACCGTATCTTTCCGCCGTTTGCCCCAATGATGCAAAAGCAAAGGATACTGTTGCTAAGGGCGGACTCGGTTATGGTTCAGCTTTCACAACAGAGACTTGGTAAAGTTCCTTGAGTTGAGAGTGCATCTTTCACGAATGACCTGTTTCTGTGTTTTCTGTTTCTATTTAATGGAGACACGCGGCAGATAAGGACGATCCGGCGGCAGTGCCAATTTTTGTTTCACCGGATCAATCATAACCTCCATGTCTTCAATCGGAATTGCCCCAAGTCATGTTTCTCTCGTTCCGAACAATATGACCGCACGACAAATAGAGGCTCAGTGAGGCAGGCGACGTTTCGCCGAAACATCGCCTACCATAAAAGATGATCAACACGGAATAGATATCAAAAATCGACACGGAATGGGAATGCTCCCAATCCAAGTTGACCCGTCTGTCTGTCCCAAATTTTAAGACTAACGAAGCACTCGTATTTATTTTTTCCGGTATTCTTCCAGTGCGACATTCCAGCGGATGGAATTTCCTGAAACAGCATCCATTGTAAGCGGCGACGTTTGGGAATCGGTCAATGGCAGCGGAATAATCAACGGCATTTTGGCTCGGCGAACTTTCATCTCGGTACTATAAGCCTTTGCCTGAAGGTAAGTCATTTTTTCTCGTTCTTCAACACTTTTGAAATCGGGAACTTTGTGAACTTTTGTTAAAACCATCACCAGTTTTCCAACAGGAACACCCAATTTACTAAAAGTTCCCAATTGAGTTTGCATGACGGCGGTTCCTTGTGTGTCGGTTTTAGCAACTACTGCTAAACTGTTGGTTCGCGGAACCGTTTCAATTTGTACGAAAACACCTTCCACCGGACTACCGTTGTCAGTTACCGTAACAACACATGAAACAACATCGGGAAAATCATCGGCTACTTTTGAACATCCGGCAATCAAACCGAAACATAAAATACCGGTAACACAAAATAAAATCATAATTCGTTTATTGGCAATAAATTGGTTCATATTACACTTATTTTTATTTCATAAAGCAAAATCCGCCGTATTGAACAGCGGATTTTGTTCGGTTAATTGTTCTAGTTAATTCCCAAGAGACTTACTTTCACTACCGTTGATAGTACCGATTGCCCCCCAAACACCGAATGGACTTTCACCTGAAGGTTCACGTTGACCAGTCGGAGAAAGAACAAATCCGGTTGTTGTGGAAAGATCGAATCCTTGATTGCCGCAATCAACAGTATCACTGACAAAATGAACCGTTCCATCTCCCATACAAACATTCACTCCGCCTGGATGATAACTTGTTACCGTCAGAAAAGCTCCTAAAACAAATCCGGGGTTCGTTGTATTGGCAGCAGAATAAATACAAGAAACATTGTTTGGCGGTAAAACAGTTGAAAATGTTGAACAAGGACTGCGACCATCTCCAAATCCATTTGTCCCACGTCCATAAGCAACAACAGTGGTTCCACTCACAAACAAAATACGATTTGTTGAAAGTGCACGGCACGTATTGGGAGTTGTCACTGAAGGATCATAGGCAAAACCGCCTTTGACCATCGTAGAACTTTTACGTTCAGCTGTGACGGCTTCTGAAAGAGCAATGCTATTGGATAGTCCATCTTGAATTGAAGCAAAAGACGGAGTAATCAAATCAACACGATAAGGATCTGTTGCCGTACCGGAACCTAAACGGTTCATACGTCCAGAAAAGAAACCACGAGTCGAATGACATGATTCATCAAATGTTTCAATAGTATCTCCCAATGATCCAAGATAACTGTTTCGTGTTAAACCGTTTGTCGTTGGAGCGGGTTGAGAAGAGTTGGCATCCGAAGAACAGTGGAAACAGGGAATACTGCCCTTCAACCAATCATGATTATCCCATGCATCGGGAAAATTACGACTGTAATACTCGTTGTATCGGGGTTCTTGCTCAATATACGGACAAAGCAGCAATAGGAAACCATTGCAAGCCCAAGGTCCTGTTGTAGGATTATATCGTCCGCTTCGAAGCGGAGGAATCGAATTGAACTTGTCATGGAAATTGTGGATTCCCAAACCAAGTTGTTTGAGATTGTTGGTACACATCGAACGTCTTGCCGCCTCACGTGCTGCCTGAACCGCCGGCAACAGAAGTGCAATTAACACGCCGATAATCGCAATCACAACAAGTAATTCTACCAATGTGAATCCGCGAAAGAGTCGAACTTTCATTTTGGTTCTCCTTAAAATAAAAAGATATTGAAGTTTTACAAGTTACGTAACAAATAACCTGTTTTAGTTACAAAACGGGAAACAAACGCTAAGTTGAGAAACAGCAATAGAAGATCACTCTTAGATAGGAGCGGCACGGTTGTAAAAATAGGTTCATTCCCACCAACTAAAATGGTGCATTACATCTTCAAAATGTAATACTGAATTGTACCTACAGTATTTCACGTAACATTGAAATACCGCCGTGATCTTTTACATGGAAAATCCGTTAGTCTTGTAGAAAATTACAATTCGCCGAAACGATTTTACAACAGTTGACGTACTCGATTTTTTGTAATATATCAGTGGAATTTTTATTTGAAACACCGAAAAAGCGAAAAAGGTAGTCAACGTTTCGCCGAAGGGTTTTCACCCACCATTGCGTCGGCGATAGCCGACTTGACCCTGTTTATGGACGGAAATAGGAAAACCGGCTCAACCGTTGCGACCGTGGGTTTATTGTATTGTTCAAAACCCTTCGGCGAAAGGCCGCCTACCTTGTAATTTCTAACTGTAAACAAATTCAAAAAAAAAATTCCACTGATATATTACAAAAACTAGAATCAATATACATGGATTTTTATACAGTCCGTTAAAATTTGTCAAGCCAAAAAATAATTTTTTCCCTGATGGAAATCACAAAGATAACGGTCTATTTTATTTTTTTGAGAATACGAACTCAACGAAAAAAACAAAACTCCGCTGAAATATTATTTTTATTTCACTTCAATTAACGAATAATTTCCGGTTCCAAGACCGATTTTTTCCGCATGATTGATTTGGCTATGCCAATCTGTTGTGGGATGAATATCGGTAAAATGATCATGGTGTCCGTTTTCGTCTTGGTGAGTATGTTGACGTTCACTGAGAATACTGTTACCAATCGGCGGTGCGGCATTCACCGCATCAATACAGGCTTTGTCAACCGCAACAGGATCAAAAGAAACAAAAATACCAATATCCGAAACAACCGGTATATCACTCTCGCCATGACAATCACAAAACGGAGAAACTTGATTGATAATATTGATATGAAAATTCGGACGCCCATCAACAACCGCCTTCGTGTATTCCACCATCTTACAATTAAGCAACTCACTTGAAGAATCATAATTCGCCCGAATCGCATGAATATTGCAAGCACCAATACAACGACCACAACCAACACATCGCCGTAAATCAATCTTCGCTTTGGTATTGGAACCGAAAGAGATTGCTTTTTCGTTGCAAAATTTTGCACAGACTCGGCAGCCGATACATGTTGACGAGTTGACATGAGGTTGACTATCACTGTGCATGATCATTTTACCAGCACGGCTGCCGCTTCCCATACCGATATTTTTAATAGCTCCGCCGAATCCGGTTCCCTCATGTCCCTTGAAATGACTTAATGAAATAATAATATCCGCATCCATAATCGTGTTACCGATTCGAGCCGTTTTGCAGTAAATTCCGCCGTTGACCGGAACTTCAATATCGTCGGTTCCTTTCAATCCGTCTGCAATAATATTTTGGCAACCTGTCGAAAGAGGTGAAAAACCATTTTCGTTTGCGGCATCGAGATGAACAAGAGCATTGTTACGTCTGCCGACATAAAGAGTATTACAATCTGTGAGGAAGGGTTTACCGCCGTGCGATTTGATTTTGTCCGCAACCGTTTTTGCCCAGTTCGGACGCAAAAAAGATAAATTACCCGGTTCGCCAAAATGAATTTTGATCGCAACAAATTTGTTTCCGAAATCAATCTGATCAAAACCTGCTTTACCAAGCAATCTTGACAATTTTGTCAGCAAACTATCGCCGACCTTACATCTCATATTAGTCCAAAAAACTTTCGCAGCCGACATTAATAGTTAATAGTTGATAGTGAATAGTGAATAGTGAATAGTGAATAGTGAATAGTGAATAGTTGCGCAAGCGGAGTAATACCGTTTTGGTAAATTAGGACGTTTGCGACACTATTCACTATCCACTCATAACTATTCACTAATATTCTGCCCTTTCAGGGCGTTGGGTTGAAGAAGAATTTTTACCCACCCCGTTGGGGCGGGTTATAATCCTGACGCCCCTATCGGGGCTAGTGGGAAAAATAATAATTCCACTGATAGATTACAGTTATTTTAATGCTCTGATTTGTTTATCAGATATTGAGTTGAGTTAGATTAATATCACTATAAAAATGTCCAATCCGTTACCGCCTCCACAAAACGAACCGAAGAATTTGATTTTCGGAATAGGCGAAATCTGTGCAGAACGGTTAATCAGTTTGGGGCAATTTGTGGATTTTTGTTTCCAAACATTTGCTTGGCTGAGTTGGAAGTTGCCGCATCGTGAAATTTTGAGTCAATCGTTTTACACAATTGGAGTTTTAAGTCTTCCGATTATTATACTGACGGGACTGTTTATTGGCATGGTCTTAGCGGTGCAAACATTTACGCAATTCAAACAGATTGGAATGGAATCGGCACTTGGCGGAGTGATTAGTTTATCTTTGATTCGGGAACTGGGTCCTGTTCTTGCCGCCACGATGCTGGCGGGTCGGGTTGGCAGTTCTATTGCTGCAGAACTCGGAACCATGAGAGTTACCGAACAAATTGACGCACTCGCCACAATGGGCACCAGTCCCATTCATCATCTCGTGGTTCCAAGACTTTTGGCATGTTTGTTTTTAATCCCCGCACTCACGATTATTGCGGATATTACCGGAATTGTCGGCGGTGCATTTTATTGTATTGAGATATTGGATATTCACGCTCATTATTATTGGGAAAATGCACAATCTTTTGTGGGAGTGTTCGATATTTTAGCCGGTACTTTCAAAAGTGTATTTTTTGGAATTAGTATTGCTCTTATTAGTTGTTATCAGGGATTTCACTGCAGCAGCGGTGCTGAAGGAGTTGGTAAGGCGGCGACGTTATCGTTTGTTTGTTCCTTTGTTGCCATTTTGTTCCTTGATTTGCTGCTTGGGATTACTATTGACCAAGTCACGCTCATGTTTGGTATTACGTCTGGGGTGATCAAGGGCGGAATGTAAACACGGACTTGAACGGTTTACTTTTTCCTTGATTCCGTTTGCAACTATTCACGATTTTACAATACAGCGGTTATGTCAACAGAATCTGCACCGGAACTTGCAACAAAACCTACTCCGCAAGAGAGTTTGGTTATTCCCGATTTTCAGACACAACTTGAATCGCTTGAGATTCCGCCGAATATCGATCCTAAACTTCTTGCTTTGTGGTTGGAACGCGAACAGGAAGCTATTAAAAATCAGGAAAAACCCAAACCGCCTAAAACAAAATATCATCACCGAAAATTAAGCCGTCTTTTTGCGGCATATATTGGTATTGTTCTTTTTTGTCTTGCGATTATTTTGGGTTTTGTGCAGCAGAAGGAAACATCTGAAATTCTTAACGATGCATGTTTCTGTTTCTTTGTTTATGCGGTTGCCGGATTTTTTGTTGGTTGGGTGATTGAGTATTGTGTGAACGATTCTGTCGAAACACTTCTCCGTGAAATTATCCGCCGCAGCAATGAAGCGGCGGCAACTACTGTAAAATCAAACAATGACTTACCTGATCAAGAATCTTAAAAATCCGGTCTTTTTCAATTGTTTACAACTGTTTAGAGTTCTTTGGAACAACACGCAACGAAAAGTCCGTCCGCAGATTCCGCAGATTGCCGCAGAAAAATCATCGGCGAACATCGGCGTTAATCTGCGGACGAACATTTGCGAACATCGGCGATCATCTGCGGACGAACATCTGCGTAAATCTGCGTTAATCTGCGGACTAACATCGGCGTTAATCTGCGTCATCTGCGGACTGATTTTTGTCAATTCGGAATAGACACAAATAAACGCCATGAAGTGTGAATATTCCCATCCGAAAGCGGGAGTAAAAACAGAGGGTTTACGTAAAACAAACCGTTTTGAAGGATAGGATTGTAGAGATTTTTCTTGATATGCCGATCTTTTTAATTGATCACCTCTTTAGATTTTATTTTTCCCATACTTCACGTTTTTTATTTTTTCGTCATTCCTATGCTTTTGTTTGATTCTCTTCATCATGCTTCGACGGCGATGAGTGCCAGCCAACTTGGGTTGCAGGTTGCCGGTCAGAACCTTACCAATGCCGACACGCCGGGGTATGTTCGTGAAACCATCCTTCTGGAAACAGGAACAAGCCGGAAATTGGGGAATGGTACTGTTATTGGTACGGGTGTTCAGGTTAGCGGAGTGGTTCAAGTGATCGATCAATTCTTGGAAGAGCGGTTACGGACGGCGACCAGCGATACGGCAGCATCCGCAACTCAGGAAAAATTCTACACCGAACTCGAAGCATTACTCAATGAAACCACCGACACAGACCTAAGCTCTTCTCTCAGCGAATTTTTTAACTCCATCGACAATATCTTGAACCATCCTGAAAATGTAAGTTATCGCCAAATGACCACAGAACAAGGAGTTCAATTAGCGAATGAGATAAATCGTATTGCCGGAACGGTTGTGGAAACGCAACGGAATATCAATACAAGCATCAACAATGCAGCTAATGAAATTAATCGGCTTGTCAAAAAAGTTGATGAATTAAACCGGAATATCTCGCTATTGGAAACCAAAGAAGGTCACGAAGCTCTCGGATTAAGAGATGAACGTCTCAACGCCTTATCAAGTCTTTCAAATCTGATTAACATCAAAACAACTGAAAATTCCCAAACTGGTAGTGTATCGATTTATTGTGGTTCTGATATTCTTCTGATGGACGGGGTGCGGAACGAAGTTTTTGTGGGGGCGCGGAAAGAAAGTAGTGACGATATGGTAATGGCGGAACTTTGTATTCGTGACACGATGACGCCGTTGGATGTTCGCAGCGGTACGGTGTACGGACTTTATCAAGCGCATTCGGAAATACTCGGCAGTTACTCCGAAAAACTCAATTATTTCACGGAAAACCTGATTCGTGAATTTAATGCAGTTTATTCTTCGGGACAAGGCTTGAGCGGATATAGTTCGGTAACTGCTTTAGCAACTGTTGACAAACCGGAACAACCGCTTAGTTTGTCGAATCTTGATTTTCCGATTGAAAACGGGGTGTTTACGATTTTGGTCAATAACAAACCTTATGAAATCAGAATAGAAGTTAATGAATCACCTATTGTTGATCCGTTTTCATTGAAACCGGTTCCTGAGATTCGCGGTACGAGTCTTAATGATATTGCGTTAGCGATTGACGGTATTACAGATATTAGTGCGGCGGTCAATTTGCGTGGTCAATTGGAAATTAAGGCGGATAATAGCGATGTGGAGATTTCATTTGCGAATGACACCAGCGGTGTGTTAGCGGCACTTGGAATCAACACTTTTTTTACCGGCACCAACGCCGCAACAATCGGAATTAACCAAACGGTTATGAATGATCCGAGTAAGTTTGCGGCGAGTAATAACGGTGTTGGTCAGAACTCCGATAACGGTGTTCAGTTAGCGGCAATGGCAGTGGCGTCCAATTCCGCACTTGGCGGGGCGTCGATATTAGAGTATTACGATGAAATTGTTAGCGAAACAATGCTTGCCGGCGGAGCAATGAAATCGGTTGCTACTTCGAACACGCTGTATCAACAATCCTTGCAAACACAACGCGATTCCATAAGCGGTGTTAATATCGACGAAGAAACAATTCTGATGATGACCTACCAACGTATGTTTCAAGCCAATTCACGTCTTGTTGCGGTGATTAACGAAATGCTGGAAACACTCGTCAACTTATAATAAAAGCCAAAACAAAAGCAATTGCGGCGATTTTTCTTGCCGTTTTCTTTCTGTA
>JAITBS010000064.1 GCA_031283515.1 Planctomycetaceae bacterium | reverse complement strand
AAACACGAAAAGAGTCAAAACAAAAACTTCGTATTTTTCGTGCTATTTTGTGTGTTTCGTGTTGTAAAATAGAAAACATCATAAATATGACTACAAGAGGTATATCAATTGTTGTTTTTGTGTATCTGTCAGAGGTATATTTTGTACAAATTTACATTAACCGGATCATCTTGGTGCAAAATGTTGCCTATTTTTTGATGAACAGCTCACGGTTACACTTATTTTTAACTTGATGTTTACCTTGCCAGCGAACACGGTCCGCCGATACAACCACCGTTGCAAACCATCACTTCGAGAAAATTATCCGGTTGATTACCTTTAGCGTACATTTTTATTAAATTCAGTGACTTACGATCAAGACCATTGATAAATTTCTCTTCAATTTTAGGATGTTGTTTGTTTTTGAAGGTTTCATCGTTTATTTCGTGCAAAATTGCTTCGGTAACACCGCAACTTTTGGCAAAGTTTCTCGCATAACTTGCCGCCGGATGTTTCAACGGTTCTGCGGTTACGGATTTTATATCAATCTGTTTCGCCGCCAGAAGAGCTCCCAACACTTCAAACGTCATCACAAAATCAACATTCGGATCACTCTGCGCTTCACATCGTTTGGCAAGACAAGGACCAATAAAAACCTTCACCGCATCTTGGTATTGCTCCGCAACCATTTTACCTGTAAATGCCATTGGACTTGGTGTTTCAGAAACCATCGGTGCTATTTCAGGAAGATGTTTTTTAACCGTTTCAATCCACGCCGGACAACAACTGCTTGTCATTAACTTGTCACCGCGTTCCATACGTTCAAAAAATTCTTCCGCCTCACACTGAGTTGTCCGCTCCGCCCCAAGCGCAACTTCAATAATGTCCGAAAAACCAGCTAACTTTAACGAAACAAAAAGTTGTTCGATATTTCCGGGAAACTGTTCCGTAATTGACGGTGCAATCATGGCAACAACCCGTTTACCATTCTTGAGCGATTGCAAAATTCCAATCAACTCGGAACGAATCATAATCGTACTAAAAGGACATGCCCGAAAACATTTACCACAATAAATACAACGTTCAAAATTGATTCGTACCCGATCTTCTTCATTTTTGCCGATGGCACCGACAGGACATGCATCTTCACACGGTAATGGGTTACGAATAATGGCTTTGTAAGGGCAAACCGTCATACAACGTCCACAATCAATACATTTCGTACGATCAATAGTTGAACGTTGATTGATAACCGTAACCGCTTTTTTAGGACAAATCGAAACACAAGGTCGGGCAAAACAACCAACACAAGTATTGGACACCTGAACATGACTGTCAACACATCCGGCACAACCAACCGTACAAACCGTGAGAATAGGTTTTGTGTTATTGTTACCTTTGATTGCGTCGTCCAGATACGATTTCAGTAACCGCGATTCATCTATTTCCTCTTCCATACCAAATCCCATCAACGCCATCAAACGATAACGTAACATGACTCGGTCTTTGTAGATACAACACCGATCCGCTTGATAATTACGTGGTCGCATTTCTATGGGAATACGGTCAATTGTTTCCGTAAGCCGCCCGTCAAAAAAATCCTGAATAAATCGTATCATTAATTGACGGCGTGTTCTTTCAGAATTATTCATTATTGATCACCCTCCCAACTTCTTCTAACAAATATTCAATTATTGTTTGAATATTGGCATTGCTAATCAACTGTTTTTCATTGATACGGACAAACGGTGCACCGCCGTAATTCCGATCATGACATGCCCCCAAACAAGCACTGCCCACAACGTCAATCTTGCCCGTCAGATTTTCCGGAAGGCTCTGCTCTAACTCCGCAAGTTCAGAAGCACCCATAAGATAACACGTTGTACCAAGACAAATTTCAACTTTAATTTTCATCGTATTCATAAACTCCTCATAATCATTCACCACCAAAAAATAAAAAGTAAAACTCAAATAAAATGTTTCAAAAAAATAATCTAACAATCTTGTAACCGTTCACAACTTTTTTGTGAACAGTTATAAAATCAGCGAATCTCTGTGTAATCTGCGGACTAAAATCTTTACAAAAATCAGCGAATCTCTGCGTAATTTGCGGACTAAAATCTTTACAAAAATCAGCGAATCTTTGCGTAACTTGTGGACTAAAATCTTTACAAAAATCAGCGAATCTCTGCGTAATCTGCGGACTAAAATCTTTACAAAAATCAGCGAATCTCTGCGTAATCTGCGGACTAAAATCTTTACAAAAATCAGGACAGTTGATAAAAATAGGCAGTTACATAAAAGTATTCATTACCTAAAAGTATCTTATTGAAACACGTTTACGATATTTTTCTTCAAGAACCGTTTTCAATCGTTTAACAATATTACGCCGTATCTCAAGATCAACAGGTAAATTTGGATCTTGATGTGCCTCATTGACTTTCGTACCGACAACGAGTTCGATTTCATCACTGTTACG
The DNA here is from genome assembly GCA_031283515.1 of Planctomycetaceae bacterium. GTDB lineage: Bacteria > Planctomycetota > Planctomycetia > Pirellulales > Thermoguttaceae > WRKP01. The sequence goes on along the minus strand of JAITBS010000064.1, from coordinate 3,576 downwards.
GAAAAGTTCCACCATTTTTTTTGAGGCTAACGGTAAAGGATTCGCCAGTGCATCGCCTTTTTCAATTCTTTGAACAACATCCGTCAACGTCAAAATACCTTCCGTAACAAGATCAATTCCATTGATCTTCGATATAGGCGGTAAACCTCCGCTTTGGGGCAACATGTTGACATCAATTTTAATGGAACGATTTAATTCTCCGGCGATAATTTTTGCGGTTGTTCCGCCGCATAAAATTGTTTTGCCGTCAAATTCACGAACAAGTTCCGCAAACGCGGTGTCGGATTCTTTGTGAAAAGGCGGTCCGGTCAATAACCGTAACTTTCGCGGTTTGCGTAAATAAATCACCATGCAACTAATATCATCAATACACGCATTATTTTCATTACAATTTCTTGCTGCCATAACAACCGCATGGGACAATTCACGTGCGGAAATATCGGGTGTGTTTTCTATTTGTTTTTTAATGAATGCCAATGCGCCTTCGCGCCGCCAACCAAATTTGTAACCTTTACGTCCAAGACCCGCTTGAGTAACACCGTCTGAAAAAACAATAAGTCTATCACCAATAATTGCGTGAATTTCCGACAACCGGACTTTACGCGAAACCCAACGTTCCGAAATTAAATCACGCCGTTCAACTTTCAGATCACAATTGTTACGAAGATGAATAAACGCCGGATTATCCATTTCAATAATTCGCGATTTACCGCCGATTTGTAAATCAAAAATAGTGAATGTTGCGTAACTTATTTTACGTACTTCACAAACAGGAAGTGTATCCATAATTACTTCCGCTGATTGTAGAATATCTATATTGGAACGAATAAACCGAAGTGCCATTGTTGTGGTCATTGTTGCCAATAAATTGGCTTTGATACCGCTGCCAAGACCATCCGAAAGAACCGCAAGATGCCGATTTTCTGTTTCCGATCTTTCAAATAAAAAATCATCACCGCAAACAGATTCACCGTCGTGGTTGAACTGACAACATTCCATCTCGACAAATACATTTGTTTGCATTGATGTTACAAAATAATCTCGGTAAGAATTTATTGTAATGATTTATTGTGATCATTTATTGTGATCATTTACTGAAAGGAGTTTGTCCGTTTTTTCATTTTTTTCATGAACAACCGTGTAGGCGCCGGCAATTTCACGCAACAAAATTTCCGTTTCTGCCATGTGTTCTCCCAGATTTCTAGCGATTTTCTGACAGGTAACGATATTTTTCTGAATAACGGCTCTTGCTTTTTCTGAAACTTGTTCGCGCCGCAATTCGAGATTAGTAACGTTTTGTACAATTGCTCCGACACTTTGATGTGGTGAAATAGTAAAGACACTGATATTTAATATTTTATCGCTGCAGACCTGATGATGCCGTTGTAATTCGCCGCCGCTTTCGAGAACCGATGCCATCAAGTCATCAAATTCAACAAACAACTTCAACTCCGCACCAACCAATCCGCATGAATCAAACGCAATTACCGTACTTTCATCAAACAATTCGGCAAAACGTCTGTTACACTCAATCACCCGCAAATGCCGGTCAACAATCACCACACCAGCAGGAATATACCGAATCAATGCGTTACTTTTTCGTTGCGCTAATTGCCGGAGATAAGAAACACACATTTCTGTTTCGGCTTTATCGGCGAGCAGTGCTTTCGCAAATTCCCGACACGTAAAATAACCGCAACCGCCGCAATTGAGTTCATCAGACGGAACAAACTTGCCGACTAAAGCAAGAGCCGATTTAATTTCTTTTTCTGTTACATTCTGTTCGTGTTGCGGTTCGGCGAATGTGTGTTCCGTAATCGGCAGATCAAATTTACGAAACAAACTATTTCCGCCGTTGTATCCTTTGGCAATTTGAGCGATTGAGGCGAGCGTTCCGGCATCATCGTTTGGCATTACCGGTCCGTTGACACAACCGCCGTAACACGCCAGACATTCAACAAATATTTTACAATCTCCAAGTTGCGCAGGATCAGGAACATCATGGAATAATCGTTCCAGATTACGAAGTCCCGAAACGGTAAAAAAACGAATATTGTTTTTCACTCCGCGCAAAGTGTCATTCATACCGCCTTCCACCGCGTAAATCTTACCTTCTTCGGCATATTGCGGAATCATGGAGTTAGAATTTTTGTGTTCCAATTTTTCAGGATCAATATTTTCTGAAGCGAAAAATTGAACCAAGTCGTTAAAGGAAACAGCAAGATCGAGTAATTCGGGATGACGATCGGATTCGTTTTTCTTGGCGGCGCAAGGACCCCAAAAAACAATACCGATATTTTCACCGAATGTTTTTCGCAACAATTTTGTATGAGAAAGAATCGGGGACAAAACCGGAACAATATTTTTAACATAATTGGGAACATATTTTTTGATATAATCAACAGCGGCGGGACAAGCACTGGACAAATAGATTCCCGAATTGGCGTGTTCGAGAAATGCGGCGGTTTCGGCACTGACCATTTGTGCGCCGAGTGCGGTTTCGCTCACGCCAGCGAATCCGAGTTGAAGGATTGCGGCGGTCAATGCTTCCGGTTCGTAACGTTTAAAATAACTGACAAACGAAGGAGCCAATGAAGCGTACACTTTTTTGCCGCTTCCTAAAAGATATTTAACACGTGAAAGATCGGGTCGGATTTTCTTTGCTTTTGCGGGACAAACCCGAACACACATTCCGCAAGCAACACAAAGCTCCTGAATAACACCAGCACGACCATTGACAATTCGGATGGCACGGCAAGGACAATGCCGGATACATTTATAACAATCCTGACAAGTATTTTCCGTAGTGTAAACCGGTGAATGGATATTCATTGGGGTGATTGATGAATACTTTAATTGCCGCAACAGTAAATTATTGTTGTGACAAATTATTGTTTTGATTTTGAGTATGATTCTGTTCCGGTAATAAATTTTTCAAAATATCAAGCAGAACACCCGAATCAACATTGTTGTGAATGGTTCCGTTGACCAGCACATTGGGACCGTCAGCACAACACTCTTGACAAAGCGATCCTGAAATTTCAATATCAATTTCATCGTGACAATTATTCTTGGCAAGGTATTCTTCGATGACGCGGATGATTTCACTGTTGCCTCGCGCAAAACAAGAACTGCCAAGACAAACAACAATTTTCGGTTTCGTGTTACAATTTGAATTTGTTGACATCACAATCACAACGGTCAATTTTATTCTGTATGTTTGAACTTTCTTTCGATATGACATAAAAGGAAAAAACACCCAACAACCAAACGACTACTCGAAAGAATAAAAATCAGTTTCGCCTTTCAGGTGATGTTGAGACAGACGTTTACCGTAGGTCGCGCGGTGCTTGACCTACGGTAATGAAAATTGTACCTCTTCGGAGTGAAGAATAAAATTTTCACCGAACAGTTACGAAAATATCACTAAATATTACAAAATTTAGACGTTTTTTCGATTTCCGTAATAGGCGTTGGTGTAGAGTTGTTTGATTTCGGAGATGAGCGGGTAACGCGGATTCGTACCAGTGCATTGATCGTCAAACGCCTCTTCCGCCAACTCGTCCAAATTTCCGA
>JAITBS010000495.1 GCA_031283515.1 Planctomycetaceae bacterium | reverse complement strand
TTCTAGGAATGTTTTCTAGTGTTCACAGAAAGACTTGTATCATTTTACAAGAGTTATGACAAGTCTGCAAGAGGTTTAGTGTCGAGAGAATTGCTAGAAATTTGGTAATCTATCAGTGGAATCTTTTTTGAATTTGTTTACAGTTGGCAATTACAAGGCAGGCGACCTTTCGCCGAAGGGTTTTGAACAATACAATAAACCCACGGTCGCTACGGTTGTTTTTGTTATGGTGTTGTACACAGTTGGTTTTTAATTTTCCGTCCGTCAACAGGGTGAAGTCGGCTATCGCCGTATTGTTTAAAACGTTTCGGCGAAACGTTGGCTGCCTTTGGAGACCATTGGTAAACAAATTGACGAATATTCCACTGATAGATTACAAAATACGTAAAATACAACGTTTAATTAAAGTCCTATTTTGCCTAAATTCTCATTCTTTGAAGTTGATTACATTGTCGGTGCGGCACAAAATTTGATCGACAGCGGCATTGGATTTTAGATATAAAATTTGCCTGCTTTACCAACCACACATTTGAAATGTGGAAAATAGACAAATCTTGAGAATAATTACAGTAATTCACTATCGTTAGAGTTTTTCTCAAGCTGGTAAACGTATAAGCCGACAATATCATTATGTATCTTAGAATCGGAATAATCGACAAATTTTGACACCCTGTTTCCCAGTACCTTCTATTTTCTAAAGAAGCAATGAAATTAACTTTACGTAAAATAAGTATTCTACGGGTTATTTTGGTAACGATTTTTTCCATGATTATTTGTCTTGGAGTTGTTGCCGAAGAGGTTTCCGATTTTGAAAAACTACTTCGGGAAGCACTCAAAAATAATCAGAAGAACCAAACCCAAAAAACAGAGTACAATTCTGAAAATAGCAACTCAGAAAACTATACCTCAGAAAATGCTACACCTGAGAAAAATCCTAGTTCTGAGAATCGCAGTTCTCAGAAAGCAAAACCATTGTCAACAGCATCCAAAAATACATCGCATTCGCCCGTAATTGATGCTAAGCCTTTACCTATCATAAAACCCAAAGAACCAGTTCCAATCAGGTCTTCCGTAAAAACATCGCCGCCCGAACCTGTTAATCTAAATGACGGTTGGGTTGCAATAAAACCCAATGACCACTCCACCTTGAAAATCAATGCCGGAAATGAAAAATCAGTCCTCGTTGCCGAAGCAACAAAAATCGGCACTCCCACCATTGACCCAAACGCCTCCATTTGGGATGCCGTGCCCGAAACAATTTCCCAAAATCCCAAATCACAAGGATTTGAAAAACCGGATTCACTTCAGAGTAATCAGAATCTTACACAACCCACAATTACAAAACCGACAATTACTGAACCGGCAATTACAGAACCGGTTATAGAAGAACCTAAACCCAAACCACTCACAAATCCAGTGGTTATTCAGCCGTCGCCGTCACCTTGGGACAACACAATCAACAAAAATCCAGAACCCGAACCCACTACTATTGATTGGGGAATTGTTGCCAATGGAAAAAATGATGAGAAAAAAATTGATGAGGAAAAAAATCTTTCCGATGTTCCAGAGGATACAATTAGTAAAAAATCCGAAGAATCCGGAAAATTCGATAACTCCGAAGTTTCTGAAAAATCTGAAAAATCCAATGAAAAAAGTCCTTTGTTGATAGGAGATAAATCGGTACAAAATACCGAAACACCAGAAACCAATCAATCAAATCAATTGGATTTAACCATTCCCAAAAGTAAAACTTTAGAACCCATTTCGAAAAAAACTGAAGAAAATCCGAACATTGATATGGATGCAATTCTCAATGCTTTGGCAAAAGAAAGTACAGAAAACAAAGAGAAAAAAACCGAAAAAGATGTTGCGAAAAAATCCGGCGAAAAAACCGAAAAAGTGAGTGATTCGGCTGATTCTAAAACAGCAGAATCTGATAAATCCAAAGTACCGTCAGAAACACTTGCCCAAACTCCAACAGAATCAGAACCAGTTATTACAGAACCGGTTGTACCGGATTTTGACAATGTTGAAGAGGAAACAGTATGGAAATTGATTAGTGCCGATAAAGTCGGTGACCCACACAGTAAAGACAAAATTAAATTAATGTTCGACGAAATAATGAACGGTTTAAAATCCCGTAACATTACAAGCCGGTATGAAATGTGGAAAGGTTACGCCCGAAGCACACTGCGAAGCACCGCCGGACTTAACACCGGAAGTGAACTCGATGGGCGTTGCCGTTTATCCTGGTATCAGCAACTTTACAACGAACCGATTCAATCCGTTTTTGCTGTCGAAGAATATTCGCGGAAATTACATCACGCCTTGAGCAATGGTCATCGCCATCTTGCCGAAATTATGCCGGATATCCGAAAGAAAATGGATGTTCCCGAACGGAATGATGTCGGTATTCGATTTCTTGCCTGCACAACTCCGTTCGAAGCCATCAATGAAATAAAACGTTGTCTGTTGGAAGCACAAATGGCTCATGCCCGTGCTCTTTCGACATTGACCACCGCCGAACAATCGGAATTAGCCAAAAATCTTGTTCCGACTTTTATCGGACCGGGTTGCGTCAACGGGCACACCATTCCAAACCGAACTTATGGACGGCGACTTTGTAATCTCATGGAAAAAATGGATAAAGCCGGAATGTACGACGCCGCCGAAGCCTTGATTCCTTTAACAAATACCGCATTGCTCGCACTGTTGGATAAATTGCCGGAAGATGCCTTTCCGACAACAATGATTAGCGGACAAAAAGTACAACGTCTCTCAACCGCCGCCGGTGATATTATTATCAGCGGGCGCGAAAACAATGTTTACGATTTGGACGCACTGGAAATGAATGATGTTGTCTGCATTATCGATTTGGGCGGCAATGATTCGTACCGAGACGGAACTTGCGATATCACACGTCCGGTTTTGGCAATTATCGACTTGCACGGTAACGATATTTATTCCGGTTCCAAACCCGGTATTCAGGGAAGTTCCATACTTGGCGTGTCGATGTTGATCGATGCGGAAGGCAGTGATACTTATTCCGCCGGCGATCTCGCTCAAGGTTCTACATTGGGAGGCAGCGGAATGTTGTTTGATTTTGCCGGACATGATAGTTATAAAGCATTGCGCCGCGCACAAGGTCATGCCCTCGAAGGATTGGGAATGTTGGTTGACCGCAAAGGAAACGATAAATATCGTGCGGCAATGTGGGCACAAGGATTCGGAGCTCCAAGCGGTTTTGGTGTGATTGAAGACACCGAAGGAAACGACCAATATTATTGCGGCGGTTTTTACCTCGATTCGTACCCCGAACATCCCGGATATGATGGTTGGGGACAAGGTGTGGGTGCGGGTATTCGACAAGTTGCCAATGGCGGTGTCGGTGTGTTACTCGAAGGCAGCGGAGACGATGTGTACGAAGTTGATTATTTCGGTCAAGGCGGCGGTTATTGGCTTGGAGTTGGTTTTGTCCGTGACTTTGGCGGCAATGATAAACGGCATGGAAGTACGTTAATGGCGTACTCCGGCGGTCCGCGAACACAAAATCAATGGACGCGTTTCGCTAACGGATTCGGTTGTCATTACTCACTCGGTTATTGTTTCGATGATAACGGCGATGATACTTACGGCGGAACAATTATGGGAACAGGTATGGCGTGGGATCTTTCGATTGGTTATCTTTGCGATTTCAACGGCAGTGATAAATTCACCGCAACCGGCGGAATGACACAAGGAGTTGGCGCGGAAGGAAGTATCGGAATTTTGTTCAATTACGGCGGCGACGACCAATTTTTGGGACGGAATCAAGCATATTCCAGTAACAATATCACGTATCATTTACCGTCGAATTGCGGCGGCAATTTCAGTTTCCTAATCAATTACGGCGGTAACGATAAATACGGTTGCGGTGCGGCGAACAATTCCTATGTCCAACGCGGTTCGGCTGGCGGATTCCTGATTGATCGCCCGACAGACCAGGAAGCGGCGGAAGATTTGAAATCGTTAAAAGTATTGGTTGAAAAACGAAACAAGGAAATTGCCGACTATGATGAAGCGTTGAAAAAAGCAACTGAAGAAGCCGCCACACGAGGACGACGATATACTCCGCGTCAACGTCGTCCGCAACCTATTGCTGCGGAACAACAGCAACGACTCAGTTCCGTACC
>JAITBS010000052.1 GCA_031283515.1 Planctomycetaceae bacterium | reverse complement strand
AAGGAGCGAAACATTGGTTTAATCATCTTCTTGTTGCGCCGGATTGTAAGCGGTTTCTCTTTTTGCATCGTTGGCGCGGCGAAGCGGAAAAGAGCAGTTGGAAAACGCGATTGTTTACTGCGAATCTTGACGGTTCCGATCTTTTCGTACTGAATCCGCATTTCATGACCTCCCATCTGATTTGGCGTGATCCGCAACACGTTTTGGCATGGGCAAGACATCCATCACACGGTGATAAGTTTTACGTCTTTACCGACCAAACGGGCGATACTGAAATGGTTGGCGGTACGTTGATGACTCGTGATGGTCATTGCACATACGTGCCGAAAACAAACAACGAATGGATTTTATACGATACTTATCCTGACAAAAATCGTAATCAAAATCCGAATTTGTATCATATTCCAAGTGGTCGAGTTGTGCCGCTTGGACATTTTTTTCTGCCGAAAGAATACAATGGCGAATGGCGTTGCGATTTGCACCCGAATGCCAGCCGAAGCGGTCATTTTGTAACTATCGACTCCCCGCACGAAGGCAATGACCGTCAAGTTTATCTCATTGATATTAGGAATATTATTGGCAGTTAACCGGCGGAGTGTAAAACGCAAGCGGCTTACTCTCTGTTGCGAATGGTTAATTTGTTACCTACATTGTTTTATTGTTTATGAATAGTTACAAAATCTAAAAGGAGATTATTGAAATGAAACAGTTATTTTGTAGTATGTTTGTTTTCGGTTTTTTGTGTTTAACCGTATTTTCGGACGAAATTGTTGTCAACGATTGGGTTGATCAGGATAAGCAGTTTCAGAAGAATCACAATATTAACGTTTCGTTTTCTCCTGAACATACGCGGCAAGTTATTGATTCGGCGTTGGTATTGGCAAAACGGATTGGAACACTTTCCGGTGCGGATCTGACTGTAATTGATTCGGCGATTGTACCGCTAAAAAAATTACAACACACTCTAGAATCCGTAACACCGGAACATTACGAATCCTTTTACCTCGAAGCCCGAAAACTTAAACGTTCCATTGTTCAATGTCATCCGTATTTGAAATCGTTGCACAAACTTCTCTTCATCACAAAACACGATGCCGATGATCCGTCTTTTCACATGTGTGATCAGTTTTACGGTTTCACGGCACGACCCGGCGGCGGACTTTTTGTTCTTGAAAATCCTTTGTCCGATTCACCGAAACTCGTCAATTTATTAGCCGATTCTGTTGTCGAAAAAGGCAGAATGAAAGGTCGGAAACTTCAAGGCGGAGCGTTTCTCTCACCGGAAATTTCGTTTGACGGTCAGACAATTTACTTCGCTTATTGTGAAGCCAAACCAATGGATCGTTCTTGGCAACAAGAAAAAAGCGTTTCGTATTATCACGAATGGTCGGAATCACGTTGTTATCATATTTTTCGTTGCAACGCGGACGGAACCGGTCTTGTACAATTAACCGACGGTTCCGTGAATGATTTTGATCCTTGCGAATTGCCGGACGGACGTATTGCGTTTATTAGTGAACGGCGCGGCGGTTTTTTGCGGTGCGGTCGTTACTGTCCGGTGTACACGCTCTTTTCAATGGAACCGGACGGCAGTGATATTATTTGTCTCAGTTACCATGAAACTCACGAATGGCAACCAAGTGTTGATCACAACGGAATGTTACTTTACACCCGTTGGGATTACGTTGATCGGGATACCAATGTTGCCCATCACCTTTGGACATGTTTTCCCGATGGTCGTGATCCGCGATCTTATCACGGCAATTATCCGGCGAAACGAGAATCACGTCCTTGGATGGAAATGGATATTCGAGCAATCCCAAATTCCCATCGTTATGTTGCTGTTGCCGGAGCACATCATGGACATGCTTTCGGATCACTTGTTTTGATTGACCAACGGCTTGAAGATGACGGCGCCATGTCGCAAATTACAAGACTAACACCCGAAATTCCGTTTCCGGAAGCAGAACGAAAACCAACGCAACCGTTTATGATTTACGGCACACCTTGGCCTTTCAGTGAAGAGGATTATTTGTGCGTTTACGATTCCGAAGCGAAAAATCGCGGCATTTACTGGATTGACGCATTCGGAAATCGGGAACTGATTTACCGTAACCCGACCATCAGTGCTCACAGTCCGATGCCGTTGAGTGCCCGCCAACGTCCGCCGGTTATTCCGGCACAAACAACTCAGACGGCACGATACCGTAACGACAAACAAAACGGTGACGAAAAAGCATCTATCGGAATTGTTAATGTTTATCAAAGTGATTTTGATTGGTCAACAAAAGATTCACAACCCGTCAAAATTAAAGCAATCCGAATTATTCAACTGTTTGCCAAATCAACACCGGTTCCCGATGATCCTCCAATCGGTATTGGTAAACAGACCAATGCTCGCGGGATTTTGGGGACAGTTCCGGTTGAAGAAGACGGCAGTGCGTTTTTCGAAGCACCTGTCGGCAAACCGATTTATTTTCAGGCTCTCGACGAACACGGCCGCGCCGTTCAATCAATGCGAAGTGCAACATATCTTCATGCCGGTGAACAGTTAACGTGTATTGGTTGTCATGAAAATAAGCGAAACAATCGGCAAGGTTATTCGGCAACCGCGATGGCATTTCAACGTTCTCCTTCAATGATTCGCAAGGAGGTTTCCGGTAGTTACCCGCTCAATTTTGTCCAACTCGTTCAACCGGTATTGGACAAACATTGTGTTCATTGTCATGGCGAACAAGATCATCCTGCCGGACATGGTCTTCAGACGAATCATTCGTTTGATTTAACAGGAATTACGGATGCGCCGAATGGTTGGACACGGTCTTATCATCGTCTTGCTCCGAAGTACGGGTTTTATTTTCATTCGGATAACGGTTCCATTACTCATCCGGTTCACGGCGGTTCACGTACAACTGCGGGACATTTCGGAGCCTCTGCGTCGGCTCTTCGTGATTATTTAAACGAAAATCATTACGGTGTGAAATTATTGCCGGAAGAACGCCATCGAATTGACCTTTGGCTCGACGCTAACAGTGTTTTCTACGGAACTTACGAAAACCCGCGAATTCAGTCTATCGGTAAAAACACTCGTCCGGCATTGGAATAAGGAGTGGAATTTTTTTAGAGTACAAACTACACGAAAAAACAAAATAGACGAAAAAGTTAAAACAAAAAGTTCGGTAATACAATACAATACGGCGTACTCGCCGACTTGCCCCTGTTGAC
>JAITBS010000476.1 GCA_031283515.1 Planctomycetaceae bacterium | reverse complement strand
AACCCCAATATAGGGAATTTTTTTTACGCCCCTTACGCACATGCTCGAACATTATTTGTAATTTTTATGCCGCAGATTACTCACCTTTTCGCAGTTTTTTGGTAATTTTTAGTCCGCAGATTACGCAGATATTCGCAGATTTTTTGTAATTTTTAGTCCGTATATTACGCAGATGTTCGCAGAATTTTTAGTAATTTTTAGTCCGCAGATTACGCAGATGTTCGCAGATTTTGGTAATTTTTAGTCCGCAAGTTACGCAGATGTTCGCAGATTTTTAGGAATTATTTTTTGATAATTACGAAACAGAAAAGAAAAAGAACTGACAAAAATACATGAATTCTATTCAATTTCCAAACTGTTTAAAAGTTGCGAAAAATTGCGTAATCTGCGGACTAAAATAGAGTTACGACAATTACAATCGTTTGTGTTCTTTTCTGTTTTCCACTGAATATCATCATGTTTTCCGTACAATATTATAATTCTGAACAAATTTATTCAACACTTTCATCAATATTCGGTTTCCGTTCATTCCGTCCGCATCAGGAGGAGATTGTTCAGGCGATTTTGAAAGGTCGTGATGTTTTTGCCGTCATGCCGACTGGCGGCGGTAAATCACTTTGTTATCAACTTCCTGCACGATTAATGAAAGGCGTTTGTGTTGTTGTTTCGCCGTTGATTTCTTTGATGAAGGATCAGGTTGATGCGGCGCGGATCAATGGTTTATCTGCAGCAACATTAAACAGTACGATTTCCGCAGAAGAAAAAAACGCGGTTGGTACAGCTCTTCGCCAAAACCGGTTGGATTTGCTTTACATTTCACCGGAACGTTTTAATTCGGAATATTTTATCAACCGGCTAAAAACATTACAAATTTCATTTTTTGCAATTGATGAAGCACATTGTATTTCGGAATGGGGACATGATTTCCGACCGGATTATTTGGCGTTATCAAAAATTGTACATGAATTTCCGTCGATTCCTGTTACGGCGTTTACGGCAACAGCAACACCGCGAGTTACGGAAGATATTGTTGCGCGATTATGTTTACGGAATCCGCATTTAACCCATGCGTCGTTTAATCGTCCGAATTTGTTTTACCGCGTGATGATGAAACAAGAATTTGATGCTCAACTTCGTTCCTTTTTAGCCGGTCATAACGGCGAATCCGGTATTATTTACCGTAACAGCCGCAAGAAAGTGGAAGCGACGGCTGAAATGCTTCAGACGTACGGAATTTCGGCAAAACCGTATCATGCCGGAATGTCCGATGTTGACCGTCATGCGTCACAGGAAGCCTTCAGCCGCGACGAATGTTCAATTATTGTTGCGACAATTGCTTTTGGAATGGGGATTGATAAATCGAATGTCCGTTTTGTGGTTCATGCGGATTTGCCGAAAAATATCGAAGGTTATTATCAGGAAACCGGAAGAGCCGGACGTGACGGTGAACCGGCGGAATGCCTTTTATTTTTCGGACGTCAGGATATTGCGCAACAATTACGATTTGTGGACGAAATTGAAGAAGAACACGCCCGTGAGATTGCCAAAGAACAACTCCGCCAAATGGTTCGTTTTGCAGAACAAAATAATTGCCGCCGTATCGCGTTACTGAAATATTTTGGTGAAACATTTCCCGTACAAAATTGTAATAGTTGTGATGTTTGTGTTGATTCTCAAAAACAGGAAGATGCAACAATTCCTGCACAAAAAACTCTTTCGGCAATTTATCGGACAAAAGAATCGTTTGGAGCAATTCATCTTGCCGATATTCTGGTCGGCGCCAACACAGAAAAAATCCGGCAATTCAGACATGATCAGTTGCCGACTTACGGAGTTGGTAAAGATAAATCAAAAAATTATTGGCGAGCGGTTATTGATGCTTTAATTGCACAAAAAATTGTTGCAATTGAAGACCCGTTGCGTCCGATTCTGAAACTGACTGAAGAAGCCCGACTCATTTTGCGCGGTCAAAAAACATTTTCGATGCGAAAACCGCCGGAACGCATTTCCGCAGAAACAAAAATGAACCGTATTTCCAATACGAAAATTCCGTCTTATGAAGTGAAACCGTTTTCCGAACCGCTTTTTGTCAAACTCCGTGAACTCCGTACAGAATTAGCGCGTGCGGAAAATGTTCCGCCTTATATTGTGTTTTCGGATCGGACGCTTCATGAAATTGCACGATATTTTCCGCGTAACGCACAGGAATTTCAACAGATTCACGGAGTCGGACATCATAAATATGCGGCTTATGGTCAACGGTTTCTTGAGGTTATCAATAAATTTTGCGAACAAAATCCCGATGCAGTAAAGTCATTGCAAAATCATCAACCGTTTGAACAAAATTATGAAACTTCGCTTCAATCGGCTTCGTCCTCTCAATCGACTTCATCATCTCAATCGACTCCGTCAATTCAATCGGCTTCATTTCTTGAAACATATCGTTTGCTTCATCAAGGTAAAACGATTGATGAAATTGTTACGGAACGTCAATTAACACGCGGAACGATTATTAGTCATTTGGAAAAATTGTCGGAATCGGGAATGGAACTTTCGGTTGATCTATTTTTTGTACCGGAACGTTTGGCTCAAATTAAAGAATGGTTTCGTGCAAGCGGAGAGACATTGTTTCTCAAACCGGCAGTTGAAGCGTCGGGAGGCAAACTCGATTTTGACGAAGCACGATTAGCAAGAATTTTTTTACGAAAATCTTCTTCAGTCAATCAAGAATAGTCGTAACTGTCCATTTTATCAACAGAATCCGCAGATGACACTGATAAATATTTAGTCCGCAGATGACGCAGATTTTCGCGAATTATTTTTTTGAGAATTACGAAACAGAAAAATTAACAAAACAAACGAAAAGAGAACAGACTAAAACACGAAGATTTTATTCAATATTCATTTCAATAAACGTTTTAAAAAAATCTGTGAAAATCTGCGGACTAAATATTTACAAAATCTGCGTAATCTGCGGACAATATTTACAAAATCTGCGTCATCTGCGGACTAAAAATTGATACGTTATTTTATCGGCTGAACAACCAGGCGAGATGATAAAAAACCGGAGCGGCAAAACAAAGTGAATCAACGCGATCTAAAAAACCGCTATGTCCCTGAATTAATGTTCCGTATCCACTGACACCGCGATCGCGTTTGATTGCGGACATGGTCATATTTCCGGCAAACCCCATCAATGAAGTGATCAACGCAATCAAACCAGCCTGCCACCATTTGGGAAACGGCGTAAAATACCAAAGTGAAACACCCAACAATGCAGTTGTAACAGCACCGCCTAAAACACCTTCCCATGTTTTATTCGAGTTAATTTTCGGAGCAACAACATGACGGCGCGAAGTGTGAGACCAGAGATATTGAAACACATCACCTAATTGAACAACAAGAACAAAAAAGAAAAGTAATTGAAAATGTTTTCCGCTTAACATCGGCAAAATTTGGTGATATAACGTCGGTAATAATTGTTCAGTATTGTTGTGTTCGGTTGTTCCTTCTTCTTGTGAGCGGAGCGTTTCGATCACGGTATTTTCCAAACCGTGATCGAGAATAGCGGCGGTTGTCATTTCTTCGGGAATTGGCGAAACAGGAAGGTCAATCGTCAGCAATGCCGGAGCATAACTCAATGAATAAACACAAATAATTAAACCGAGTTGTAGTTTTGCGGTTCGTTCCAAAAAACGTTTGGGATCGCCTGACGCCGCCATCGAACCGGGAAGAATCAAAAAAACGTAACCCGGCAAAAGAATAGAAAAAAATTGGTACGGAAACAACCCTGTTTTCGAAACAAACCAATCAGGATTGATACCAACCATAATAAATTGTAACGGCGTAAAAAAAACGTAAATCCAAAACAATGTCTGATGATCAGCTGGACTTTTAGGAGTTAGCGTAATATATTCACGAAGAATGACAATGGATAAAATGAAAAAGAACAGAGTTGTTACAAGGGGACCGCAAATAAAAGCCACCGCCAGCAAACCAAACAATAACCACCAAACACGAATCCGTGTCCGAAACGTATCTAAAATCGCCGGATCAACTCCATAATCGACATAACACCGTAACGCCCGAATTGCAACTGTTGTTGCAATCAGCAGTACAAGAACACCTATAAATAAACAACTTGTTAATATATCCATGCTTATCAATATACCATACTTTATATCACTGATAAACAGGGGACTCGACATTGTCGTCGTTCCGTCAATTTTATTTCTAAGACAGATCACAAAAATAAACGTAATCTGCGGACTGAATATTTATCTGCGAAAATCTGTGTAATCTGCGGACTGAATATTTGTCTGCGAAAATCTGCGTAATCAGCGGACTGAATATTTATCTGCGACAATCTGCGTAATCTGCGGACTGAATATTTGTCTGTGTAATCAGCGGACTCTGTTGATAAAAATAGACAGTTATGACGGATACTTTTTCGGTTTGGCGAAATATTGATTTTGCTTTTGAAAGAGCGGCAATTTTTTATTACAAATATAATGCATTGAGGAGTGTTGAGTGAATAGTTACGTAATTAGATTTTTTGTTTTGTGTGGAATTTTCTTTATCGTTCATTGTGGAGAGCAACGATCTTACTCGGATTTTAATTGCACCGAGTTGTGTTCCTTCGTCGATTTTGATTAAGGTATGAACTTTATCCGCTGAAGTGAGAATTTCTGCAACTTGTTCTGTGGTTACCGCGTCAAGTCCGCAACCGAAGGAGGTTAATTGAATCATTTGAAATTGCGGATGAGTTGCTACAAAAGTGGCAGCCCGATACAGTCTGGCATGATAACCCCATTGATCCACAACCTGAAGCGGGAACAGTAAATTCCGTCCCAAATGCGCAACAGAATCTCCCGACAACACCGCCGCACCGCCCGAAACAATTAACTCGGGAATACCATGATGAATCAACGGATCAAGATGATACGGACGCCCAGCCAACACAATCCCCGGCTCACCGGATTCAACCAACGAAATAAACAACTCTTCACCCTTTTGCCGAATATCCGTCTTGTACAATTCTTGTTCGGCAGCAGCACAGGTAATCGCTCGTTGTAAATCGTTGTATTTGACGCCCAGATATTTTAGTTCCGTAAAAAGAAGTTTCGCCAGTTTACGATAATCGTCACTCGGCAGAAATGGAGAAAATAACGTAACTCCATTGTCCTTAATCGCATCAATATTCAGCCGAACCACTTCGGGATACGAACCAACCACCGGACAATTATAAGTGTACACAGATTCTTGAAATTCCTGTCTTTCCACCGGTAAGGCTGGATAAAAAATCCGTTTAACTCCCTTTTCAACCAGATTAACGATATGACCATGAACCAGTTTCGCCGGAAAACAAAGAGTTTGCGACGAAATACTGTCAATTCCTTTATTGTACAACTGTTGCGATGACGAGTCGGAAAGAACAACCCGAAAACCAAGTTCCTGAAACAACGTAAACCAAAACGGATAATTTTCGTACATATTCAGAACACGCGGAATTCCAATTTCTCCCAACGGAGCTTTATCTTCACTAAGCGGTTCATAATAATCAAAAAGCCGCTCATATTGATATTGAAACAAATTTTCACGATCAGAAGCGGTTTGTTTTCCGATACCGCGTTCACATTTATTACCGGAGATGAATGTTTTTTTCTCAGGAAAATGATAAATATTAATGAGACATTTATTCGAACAACCTTGACAACGTTTTTGTGTTGAGTGAATAGAAAAATGGGAGATTGTTTCCGGTGTGATGAGTGAGGAACGATATTCGCTTTTCCGTTTGGCAGCTTCACGGCGTTTGGCGGCTTCGAGAACAGTGAAATAAATATTTTTTTCGAGGCGTTGTAACGAGATATCTTCGTGTTTTCGTTTTGCGGCGCGGTCATGAGCAATCAGTGCCGCTCCGTAAGCTCCCATAATTCCCGAAATATCAGTACGAAAAACTTCTTGCCCAATAAGTTTTTCAAACGCTTTTAATACCGCCGAATTGTTGAATGTTCCGCCTTGAACCATGATACGATTACCAAGTTCGGAAACATCGGCAATTTTCAAAACTTTATACAAAGCGTTTTTCGCAACAGAATAAGAAATACCTGCTGAAATATCCGCAACAGTTGCGTTTTCTTTTTGCGCCTGCTTAACTTTTGAATTCATAAACACCGTGCAGCGTGTTCCCAAATCAATTGGTTGAGCGGCAAACAATCCTTCAGCGGCAAATGTTGCGGTGTCGTAACCGAGTGATTGGGCAAATGTTTCGATAAATGAACCACAACCCGACGAACACGCTTCGTTCAAAATAATTTTGTCCAGTTTACCGTCTTTAATGTAAAGACATTTAATATCTTGTCCGCCAATGTCAAGAATAAATGAAACATCAGGAACAAAATGATTTGCTGCACGAAAATGAGCCAATGTTTCGACTTCGCCTTCGTCAATACCAAGAGCAGTCCGCAACATCATTTCTCCGTAACCGGTTACACAAGAATTTTTGATTATCGTTTCCGGCGGTAACATTTCGTACATCTCAGAGATAATACGGAGAACTGCTTTAATAGGTTCACCTTCATTGGGACCGTACCATGTTTGCAAGATTCGGTTTTGGTCGTCAATCAACACGGCTTTGGTTGTAGTGGAACCGGCATCGATACCTAAAAAAAGATCACCGTAAGCGGTTGTTAATTCGGTGCGTTCAGCCTTTAATTTGTCGTGCCGTAATAAAAATTTGTCAAAGTCTTCCTGTGAAACAAACAACGGCGGTAATCGATCTGTTTCTTTGCCGTGTTCTTTTTTCGTAACGGAATGAATCCGTTCCTGAAGTTCGTCTGTTGTCATGGTGTCGTTTTTAGCGGAGAGCAATGCTGCTCCCAGCGCAACGAAATAATGGGCATTTTCAGGATGAATTATTTGTTCCGGTGTTAGGTGTAATGTTTCGGCAAAACGTTTGCGAAGTTCCGGCAGAAAAAACAACGGTCCTCCGAGAAAAGCGACATTACCTCGAATTTTACGACCACACGCAAGTCCGCCAATCATTTGATCGACCACTGCTTGTAGAACACTTGCGGCAATATCTTCTTTTCGTGCGCCTTCATTCAACAGCATGGTAACATCGGATTTGGTAAAAACACCGCAACGTGCTGCAATTGGATAAATGGTTTGAAAACGAGACGCTAATTCATTAACACCGAGTGCGTCGGTTTTAAGAGTTACGGCAATTTGGTCGATGAAGGCTCCCGTACCGCCGGCGCATGTTTCATTCATTCGTTGGTCGATGCTTCCTTCAAAAAACGTAATTTTTGCGTCTTCACCGCCGAGTTCGATTACCACATTGGTTTGCGGAATGAATGTTGTTACGGATTCGACGCCGGCAATAACTTCCTGAACAAATGGAATTTCGAGTTTCTGGGAAAGACCGATGCCGGCGGAACCGGTAATTGCAACAGTAAAACGTTGTTGTCCGCAATACCGTAAGGCTTCCGAAACAAGAGTGCGTAATGTTTGAAACACATCGGCGTAATGTCGGGAATACCATGATCCAAGAATTTGTTTCTGATTGTCATCGAAAATGACGACCTTAACAGTGGTTGAACCAATATCGAGTCCCACTCGCAAAATCTCCGAAGGTTTTGTAGAAGTTATCATGCTGATAATTTGTAACGTGAAATAATTCTGTTACGTATAGTTTATGAACGTTGAAAATAATGTACAGTGAATTTTGTTGTTTCCCTCTAAATACTGGGAGGAGTTTTTGCCAAACCAATATTCCGAGTTTATGTCTCAAAATGGAAAAAAGGGACGGATGAAAACCAAAAAAGCCTTCATATTCTAGCAAATCGCTCAAAACATACAAGCAACCGATATCAAGTAGAATTGTCTCCACAAGGAATTACGAATAATGTTTTCATAAACGGCAAATTCAAGATCGCCGGTTTTTTAGGTTTAAAATTTTGATTCTTTCCTGTATTCTTATTGTAATTTTATCTATTTTAACATACCGACCTGAGAATATTCAGAAAAAAAACTTTTGATACGGCTTGAAATCAAAAATCTTTTCGTTAAAATATTTTTTAGTATTTTGAAATTCGATAAGGAATACGAATTTCTGTTCACGACAAACGTTTCAAATTGAAAGGAAACATTATGAATCGACGTCATTGGTTAACAAATGTACTTGGCGGAACCGCGACGGTTACTGCCTTAGTATCTGGTGTGGATGTTCTTGCTCAACCCTTGCAAGGACGCCGCCGTCAACAGGGAGAGCGAACTCTCAAAAAGTACGACAATTCCCATTTTTATAACGCAGACGGCAGTTTCAACGAAAAAGCGGCAAAAGATGCCTATATCGAATTACTCCGATTCCATCGTTATTCGTTACCCGATGTGGTTAATGATGAACGATTTTGGATTCGTGATTTCGGGCTTGGAGATTTTGCTAACGTCGGAATGGGCGGTATTTTCTGGCTCAATGACAAAGAACACGGTTATTTCGGTCACGAAATTTACCTTCTGCCGTTCCAAATGATCCCTGAACATGCCCATGTCGAAGCGGAAGGCAAACCGCCAAAACATGAATATTGGCAAGTTCGCCACGGAAGTATTTACAATTTCGGCAAGGGCGGTTCCAAAGATGATTTGGGCAAACTTCCGGTACAACTCCCAAAATCACAACTCGATGCTAATGCAATTACAGCATTTACTTGTGTTGAACTCAAAGCAGGAACTGGAAAAGGAAGTGAAGCGGCAATCACTGGTTTGGGCGATTACCATTTTATGATGGGCGGTCCGCAAGGAGCTATTGTTACGGAATACGCCTCGTTCCATGCCGGAACAGGACTCCGGTTCAAAAATCCCAAAGGTCTTGACGGCAACACCAAAGCCTCAAAATAATAAACCGACCGAAAACGGAGAATGTCAAACAAGATATTCTCCGTTCTTTTTTTTTGTAACTTGTTTTCTTCAACCCTTTTTTTATAACTTTATTTCTATGCAATATTTACATTTTGGTGTTCCGACAACACAGGAAAAAAACTGGTCTGGTTATATTGCCGATCTTGGGGTTCATGTTACTGATCCAAGTGCGGACATTTTCGGTATTGAATGGTTAAAATTCGATGCGGATAGCCCAATGCACGAATCCATTAAAACAAAATCCCATACTGCATTTGCTGTTGACGATCTTGATGCTGCCCTTGCCGGTAAAACAATTATTTTACCGCCTTATTCCCCTGCACCGGGTTTTCGTATCGCTTTTATCGATTACGACGGAGCAATCATTGAGTTATCCGAAACAAAATAATCAAAGAAACGTGATTATTCCGCCAAAATTAATTACCGATTTTTCGTAATATTTCAGCGGAATTTTTGTTTTTTATTCTTCACCCCGAAGAGGCGGTATTTTCGCAACAGTAGGTCAAGCGAAGCGCGGCCTACGGTAAATACCTCGTCTCAACATCGCCTGAAAGGCGAAACTAAACGATCCGAATCGTACAAACAAGGATCGTACAAACAAGGATTGTTAAAATTCTGTCTTTCAGACAGAGGTTTGTTATCGACACGAGTCCGCAGGTCGATGACCTGCGGTTATGAAAATCACATCCCTGTCAGGGTGAAAATTGTCGGGGTGAAAATCGAAAAACAAATATTCCGCTGATAGATTACAATAATTACCATTTTTTTGGAATCATTATGGTTTTCTGTTATCGGGACATTGACAAAGATATTTTCCGCAACCCGGACAACCGGAACCATATTTTTCTAGAACGGATTGAGTAAGATCGATTTCCAAGACATTGGCAATTGTGGTCAACCACGCCAGTACATCGGCAAATTCACCGCGAAGTTCTTCTTTTGTTCCATTCCGAATTGCCGACGCCAATTCACCAACCTCTTCTATTAACCAAAGAAAAGTTCCGGCGGCTCCGCGTTCGCGGTCTTTTTCGTAATACATCTTGCGGATCAACTCTTGAAAATCCCGCAATGAAATCTCGTGTAATTTCCTATCCTTTTTATTATTCAATTCATTCTTTTTGATCGTTTTCATAACGGTTTCATCATTCTGAATGGTGATTTTCTTGCGAAAGTGTCCTGCCAACATTTCAGACACTGAAATATTACGGAAAAAGGATTGCTCCTCTTTCCGACTCAACTCTATCTCTTCGCTGGTAAACAAAACTCGTCGAATTATCCGATACTTTGGGGAATTTTACAACAACTTCCCATTGTTTTCGGGCAGATTGAGGGGATTTCCGCGAAAAAACCGGCAATTGACAGTGGTTCGGAGACAATTAGGGTCACCTATTTTTTAAGTGGTCTTGTCAATTGTTAAGAATATGATATTCTGTATGCCGACTTTAATCAGGTAAACGGGTTTATTTTTTTAATTTTGTGATGAATTATGCGACACGTTATTTCTGTTCTTGTTCAGAACATGCCGGGAGTTTTGTCCCATATTTCGGGGATGCTTGCTTCGCGCGGGTATAATATTGATAGTTTGGCGGTTGGTGAAACCGAAGATAGTC
Organism: Planctomycetaceae bacterium; assembly: GCA_031283515.1. Classification (GTDB taxonomy): domain Bacteria; phylum Planctomycetota; class Planctomycetia; order Pirellulales; family Thermoguttaceae; genus WRKP01. The sequence goes on along the minus strand of JAITBS010000476.1, from coordinate 1,924 downwards.
AATTATCTCGAATAACTTATGTTGTTGTCGGCGATGAAAAAGTTCGGGAACAGGTTCTCAAGCAACTCCGTAAAATTATAACGGTTGTACGTGCGGAAGACCTTACGGATAAAAACCATGTTGAACGTGATTTGATGCTGATTAAAGTGGAGGCTTTGCCTGGGGCACGCAGTAAAATTCTTGAAATGGTCAATATCTTTCGTGCCAAAGTGGTGGATGTCAGCGATACGTCTATGATGATTGAAGTTTCCGGCAATGAATCGAAACTTGAGGGTTTTGTCGATACAATACGTCCATTTGGGATTATCGAATTGGTTCGCAGCGGAGTGATTGCCATGTCGAGAGGTTAAACCGTTTTCGGGGAATAAAAAGAATCTCTTTTATGAATTAGTGAATCTCTTTTATGAGTTAGTGCAGTATTTAACCGTTTAATATTATGAAATATTTAATTACCGGAGGAGCCGGATTTATTGGTTCCAATCTTGCTCGTTATGTTCTGAATCAGGGACATGAGGTTGTTGTTCTCGACAACTTCGCTACGGGAAAGCGTGAAAATTTAACAGAAATTCAGGATCGAATTACTATTATTGAAGGTGATATTCGCAATCGTGAGACGGTTGATTTTGCGATACGTGATTGTGTTGCGGTTTTTCACGAAGGCGCGCTTGGTTCGGTTCCGCGAAGTGTTGCGGAACCGGCAACATCGCATGATGTGAATGTCAACGGCACGCTCACGATTCTGGAATCTGCTCGTGCGGCTGGGGTGAAACGGATTGTGTTTGCGGCGTCTAGTTCTGCTTACGGAGAGCAGCCGGAATCGCCCAAAGTGGAAACAATGCCGCCGTTACCGATTAGTCCGTATGCCGCAAGTAAAACAGCTTGCGAAGCCTATTTACAAGCCTATTCCGCTGCTTACGGTATGGAAACGGTTTCATTACGTTATTTCAATGTGTTTGGACCGCGTCAAGACCCATTTGGAGCTTATGCTGCAGTTATTCCGGCGTTTGTCAGTAAAATACTGAGGAATGAGCAACCGCAAGTTTTTGGTGACGGCGAACAAACGCGAGATTTCTGTTATATTGAAAACGTTTGTTATGCGAACTGGCTTGCAGCGCATGCGTTGCCGGAAAATTGTAATGGAAGACCTATCAATATTGCCTGCCATGCAGCTGTTTCATTGAATCAGATACTGAAAAAGTTGCGATCTCTTATGAAGAGTGATATTGAAGCGGTATATCGTGAGGTGCGGGCGGGCGATGTTCGGCATTCACTGGCAGACATTTCGCTCGCACAAAAAATGATCGGTTACAAACCGCTTGTGTACTTCGACGAAGGGCTCGAACGGGCAATTGACTGGTACACAACTCATTTACAATAAGAGTAACGTTTCAAAATGAATTTTTGATAAAATTATTTCAAATGCCCTTAAAGCCGGTTTATACATATTTACTTCCGGCGGTCATTTTTTGATAGGCTTGTAATACTGCCAATACCGAAGAAACGTCCTCTAAAAGTATCATCTCCCAACCCAATTTCTTGCTAAAAATAACTTTTATTTCTAAAGTTTTTCTCTAAGGGGAACTTCTAAAAAACTCATGTAAAATTTATTTTTATTAGGATCGCGGTCGTCTCGACCGCATATTTAGGCGTTTGTCATGCAGGCGGGACGCCTGCGTTCCTAATAAAATTAGTTTTTAGAAGTTCCCTAAGTAAGATACGTTTTGATTGTGTCATAATTATCAGTGAGTGATAATACTATTGGTAAGACTTGCAACGAACTTGTAAGAGATAGGCAACCCTTCGGCGAAGGGTTGCCTACGTGAGATATGATCACCGTTATTGCCACTGTTGTACCAAATCCTCAAGAAGTTGTTTGATTTCCTCAAGCTCATCACCTAACTCTTCTTGTAAGGAATAAATAATC
>JAITBS010000439.1 GCA_031283515.1 Planctomycetaceae bacterium | reverse complement strand
CTGTAAACAAATTCAAAAATATTCCACTGATATATTACCAAAATTCTACTTTTGTAAAGATGAATTTTAAAGTACAATAAGTATATTTTTAATTCCCAACCGCTTCAGGAGCAAAACCGTAAGCAGCTGCAAGAATACGGATTGGATGCAATGTTTTTTTTCTGGCTCCGTGTTCCATTTGAAGGCAACAAGCGTTGCAGTCGGAAACCCCAAAATCAATCTCAGGAAGACGTAATTCCTTAAATAAAGAAACACCCATCCGAAGTGAACGACGATAATTTTTACGCTTAAATCCAAATGTTCCCGCCATTCCACAACAACCCCGCTCAATTCGGCATACCGTTAATTCCGGTATCAAACAGAGTAATTCTTCCGCAGGAGTTGGTGCGTCTATACGTTGCGCCGTTCGCGTAATACTACGGCATGGAGCATGATAACCCACCGTTTTACCCGACATTTTATGATTCGGTACAAAATCGAGTCGGAGTTGCCCCTCACGGTAACGCTGTAAAAGGAAATCACAAAAATCAACAATATGAGAAGAAACTAACTCAATATCCATATCATCAAGAATGTTTCGGTACTCCTGCGATAAACAGGATGCCGAAGCCGGTTCCAAGGTAACAATATGATAACCCTGACGAACCAAATCCGCAAGAAGTAAGGAATTATGCCTCGCCAGACGTTCCGCATGATCAAAATGCCCCACCGAAAATGAACTCAACCCCGAAGGACGTTGACGAGGCGGAATATACACACTGAAATTGTTGTGTTCCAAAATCCGAACCGCTAAATCCGCTAACTTTGTATCAAAATGATTGGCAAACGTGTCAATAAACAAGGCAACCCGATTCGTTGAAAAATGCTCCACCGGTTGCAACGGTTTGACCAACCAGTTTGACCATTGCGTCCTCGCTAAAAAAGTAACCTTCGCCAGTTTGGGAATTGTCCGGCTTTGCGGAATTTGTAATAATTTTTCCATTAACCATCGCATGATCGGATTGGAACTTGACCAGTTGACCGGACAACTAATCATCGCCAGAAAACGGAGAACCGTATCAATTCGAGAAAAAAAACGGTCTTCCAACGAAAGTCCGTGCGCAGCAACATAGGCACTCTTACAACGAAACGATAAATTGGAAACATCCGCCTCCGCCGGACATTCAATACGGCACATTCCGCATTGAATACAGTAATCGGCAATTTCTTTCGCCTTATCCTGCGTCAACATCTCCAGTTCCAAATCGCCCTCAAGAACTCCACGAAGAAGATTGGCTTTGGCTCGCGGTGCCGCATTTTCATCCATCAAATGACGGAACAACGGGCACATCCGACTCACTAAATCGTTGCGGAAACATTTGCCGCAACCATTGCAAAGATAAGTTGATTCGCAAACGTGTTGCGGTTCCCATTTCAACTGTAATTCAATTTGACTTGAAAAATGACCGGAAATATTTTCAGAGGTGTTCGGATCGGAAGTATCGGTATCTGTTGATAACTCGGTTGTCTCCATGTAAGGAAAAAGACCCGAACCAATATTGCCGGAACTTCCATGACCTATCCCGCTATGACTCATCTCACGAAAATTCGAATCGGAACTCCGTTTTGCCGAATGTTCCTTGTTACGGCATGATAACCCGTTTCGTAAATGGTCTGTCCATCGCGAAGTATCAGGAATCATTTTGCCCGGATTGAATAATTGATCCGGATCGAAAATATATTTAATATTTCGGAAAATAGGCATCAGGTTGGAAAATTGTGCCGGAATGAATCGGGATTTCAAGAGTCCTGTTCCGCTTTCCGAGCTAATCGTGCCGCCATGTTCCAGAACCAGTGTGTAAACATCTTCGGTTAAACGTTCCAGCAATACCGCCGGTTCCGACTTCGAAAAATCAATAATCGGATGAACACGAAGATGTCCCTGTCCAACATGTCCCGAAATAGAAACAGTAATTTCATGACGTTTTAAGACGTTTAAAAGTTCCATGAGGAAATCACGAAGTTCCGAAACAGGAACCGCTAAATCGTCGAAAATCGGTAACGGTTGGAAAGAACGCCGCATCCGAAACAGAATGAGTTCCGCCCGATGAAGAAAATCATCGAATCGCTCAAAATCTTCCGATGTCTCAATACGAAGAGCATGGAAACTAAGACGTTCTTTTTCCTGAATTGTTTCGATTAATTGAGTGAGCCGATACCGGACAGAATCGTCGGCATTCAATTCGACCAATAAAATCGCTTCGGTTTCCATTGGAAAAAAACACTGGAACCGCGAATCCCATTCACACACCATATTGAGCCGTCGCCGATCAACAAGTTCACAAAGTACCGGACGAAATGATCGAATCGGTTCAACCGCAAGCATTGCCTTTTCAAGTCCGTTGAAACAAAAGACCGCACCGGCTTTTCGTTTCGGACAAGGAACTGTTTTCAGTTTTGCCTCAACAATGAGCCCGAGCGTTCCTTCACTTCCGAGCAGGAGTTGCGCCAAATCGACCGAATGTCCGCTTTCGCCGTGAAGAACTCGATGACAACAATAACCCGCCCGATTCACCGGAACCTGACGCGAAAATTCCGAATTAATTTGTTGTAAGGAAGGAGCAAGAATCCGATAAACATCGTCGGCAACCGGATGTTCCTTGCCAAGAACAATTCCTCGTGCCAAAGCAATTCCCCGTGCGACCGTATCACGACCAAAAAATGAGGAACTGGAGAAAGTGTTTGTATGTTTAGGAATTGATTCACCTCGTGGTGTGTCAATTGCTTGCGGCAGAGCTTCACGATTGAGAGTTAGAATTTCGCCGTTAGCTAAAACGATTTTGAGTTCAAGGAGATGTTCATCGGGAAAACCGTATTGTAACCAACGAACTCCGGCTCCGTTACGGGCTAAAACACTGCCGATAGTAGTTGCGGACTGAAAACCGGTTACTGGAGCAAAAGTTCGGGATTGGATTTTATCGAGAACTTCATTCAGTCTCCGTCCGGTTATTCCGGGTTGAACCACAACCGAATCGCGGTTCAATGCCAGAAGACGCCGCATAAATCGGCTGAAATCAAGAACAAGACCGGAACCAAGCACTTCACCGGTTGTTCCGGTTCCGGCACCGCGCGGATGAATGGGAATATGTTTTTCCGCTGCATACTGAACACACGCAACAACATCGTTCACATCGCGAGGCCAAACAACACCTTGAGGACGACATTGCAAAATACCGGCGTCAGTGGCATAGAGTTGTCGGGTTATTTCGTCGCAACAAACTTCACCACGAATCAATCCGCGAATATCGTCCTGAAGCCGCGCCTGCTGAGGAAAAAGATAAGGCATACTACCTCAAAACGAATAAAGAA
>JAITBS010000482.1 GCA_031283515.1 Planctomycetaceae bacterium | reverse complement strand
TGTCCCCACTTCTTTTTTTAAACAGATTCAGTGGACAGTTGTGAATAGTTGATAGTTGAGAGTGGATAGTGGATAGTGTCGCAATGCGGATTACAACCATTTCGGTATTACTCCAATTTTCCCTACCCGTTGGGTAGGGCTGGCTTGTGTTGTCCTTTCAGGACGCAGAATAACGCACGCGGATTCAAAACGTTTTGGTCGTAATTCCGCTTGCGAACTCTCCACTCTCCACTATCAACTCTCAACTACTCAATACGCCGCTCACAATTTTCGTGAGTTTTGGTTCCGCAGCGTTGGCGGTTGCAATGATTTCGGCAACATCACCGGGTTTTAATGCGTCAGGAAGCGCCATGTCGGTCACAATCGACAAACCAAGAACTCGCATCCCACAATGAACCGCAACCAGCACTTCAGGAACAGTGGACATCCCAACCACATCCGCCCCAATACCACGCAAAAAACGGTATTCCGCACGTGTCTCAAGATTCGGTCCCAACACCCCAACGTAAACCCCCTTATGAGCCACAAAATTCTCTTTCCGCGCAATTTCTAATGCCAAATCAATCATCTTTTTGTCATAAGGTTCGCAAAGATCCGGAAAACGCGGACCAAGCCGATCATCATTGATGCCAACCAACGGATTCACTCCCATCAGATTAATATGATCTTCGATCACCATAATATCGCCTTGCCGGTATTGCGGGTTCATACCACCACAGGCATTCGATACAAACAGCATCTCCGCCCCCAACGACTTGATAACCCGTATCGGAAATGTAATCTGTTTAAGATCATAACCCTCGTACGCATGAAAACGACCCTCCATCGCAACAACATTGACCCCATTCAATTGACCAATAACAAAATTACCGGCATGAGTTTCAACTGTAGAACGGGGAAAGTTGGGAATCTCTTCGTAAGGCAATGTTACCTCCGCCTTAATTTGTTTCGCCAAATTGCCCAGCCCAGTGCCAAGAACAATGCCCGCTTTGACCGTACCAGTCCATTGGTTCCGAATAAAATCGACAGACTCCTTAACCTGATCATAAAGATAAAGCATAATAGTTTCCTTCATTTTGGATATTGAACATGCATTCCTAAAAATAATGTAATCTATCAGTAGAATTTTTTTTGAATTTGTTTACCAATGGACTCCAAAGGTTGCCTACCTTGTAATTTCCAACTGTAAACAAATTCAAAAATGCCGCTGATATATTACAAATTCGTATTTTTCGTGCTATTTTGTGTGTTTCGTGTTGTAAAATATAAAACATCATCAATATTACGACAAGAGGTCTCAATTGATATGATGAAAAAAAACCGCCAGCCTAAGGAGCCAGTTCTTGCTCATTTTCGTTATCGGATTCAATCAACATTGAATCATTTTGTTCGTCAGTTTCAGGTTTTGTTAAACGAATTAACGTGAGTTGCTCCGAATCTTTTTCATCATAATGAACCAAAAGCGGAACCGAATCCTGAGTTAAATTCCAAAGACCACATTCAAAAACCGTCTTCTCATCATCAGTGAACCGAAAAGCAACTCGTTGCGATTTTGAATCAACCGCTCCAACTATTTGCCGTATCTTTTCTGTTGTTTCATTGAAATAATTTCCCCGAATTTGTCCGTTTTTATTGGCGGCTAATTGAAGAATATGACCTTTTTTTTCGTTTCCGTTTGCGTTCAGAACAGTAAACGTTCCCATTGGAAGCCAATTTTTTTCAGCATCAGTATCAACAGGTTTGACCGCTGTTTGTTGAACCTCGGCATTGCCGGCTTTATTATCTATTCCGTGATCAATTTCTTGATCCGATAACTCAGGAGCCAAAACCGGTGCAACAGGTTGTTCGGCTATTTCGCGTACTGTTTCTTTAATAATAATGTTTGCCGATTGAGCCAGTCTGTTTGCCTGCCTGTAATATTCGGCAGCACTAACATAAGGAACTCCATTGACATAAACAAAACCGTTGCGATAAACTATGTTATTACCGTAGTAATACGGATAAGGAGTTAAAATCTCATTAACAACTACCCCGCCAAAAAAACCAACTCCAAACCATCCCCATGTATCATACCAATTAGGACGATACCACCAACGGTAAGTCGGTATCCATTGCGGATACCAAGCATGAGGATAACGATAGTACCAATCAGGTGTCCAGTAATTGTGATAACCGTTAAAATGTTGCCGAACCTGTCTCACCACCGAAGGTGAAGGTAAACGGTATTTACTCGAATTACCGGAAAATCGCTGATCATTATTGGTACGATTCAAACGGTTGGACGAATATTCTCTTTCTCTCTCCAATGGAATGTTTCTCGCCGGACGTTCCAAACCGATAGGCGAACGATCTTGTCGTGTTGTCGATTGATCTGAAGGAAACGCAGGGCGTTCAGGACGTGTGGTCGGGCGATCCGATGGAAGTATCTGTTGCGAACTTATTGATGGTGTTCGGTTATTGGGAGGAGAAAAAGATGAAGATGAACGATTAGATGGAGGAGATGATGAACGGTTGGATGGAGGAGATGATGAACGGTTGGGCGGAGGAGAAGAACGACCGGAAAATTGGGAACGGTTGGTTGAAGATTGGTTTTGATACTGACCTGTTACAAAATCATCCCAACCTAACAAAAGAACCGAAAATAGAAAAAATAAAACGGTTTTGAGTCGTAGATCAAATGAGTTCATGATAACACCTCCAATTGTTCATTGTTTATTGAGGAGCGTTTTATTCACAACATTCCTCACTATGGTCAATTATAAAATAATTACGACAAAGGACAAGCAAGTTTCCAGAGATTGTTTTTTCATTTCCATCCGTCAACAGTGACAATACGGCGAAAGGTTTTAAACAATACGACGAAAGGTTGACAACCATAAAAGAAGAGTACGACTGAATAGATATCAAAAATCGACTCCCCATTACAATTTGTTAATGAAACTTGCCAAGGTTTACAAAGTGAAACGTTA
>JAITBS010000033.1 GCA_031283515.1 Planctomycetaceae bacterium | reverse complement strand
CAGATTTCGGGAGTTTTGGATTGAGAAATCAAATATTGTGCAACAAGAATTGAGAACGGAACAATATGTTGAACAAGAATTTGATCGGTTGCCAGTTCATCGAGAAGCGGTAAAAATTTCTGATGATTGATCAACCCTGCCCATCGGCATTGTTCATGTTGCAAAAAATCAGCAGTAAATTGTTCCGCCGGAATCGGAACGTATTCTTCCAATTCATAGATCAGTGCCTGACGGTTTGCAGACGAATCTGCCGGCAAGGAAACTGCAAGAACATCAGATGAACATGGGGCAAGCAAAACCGGTTCCGCATTATATTCTTGTTCCAAAAAAAATTTGGCAATTGCCTTCGCAAGCGATGTTTCATCATCAGACGGTACGGAAAACGATGTTACCACATCTCCGGCAACACGCAAAATCATCGCACGATCTTCAAAAGGAATAATAAGCCAGATGACAGGAAAATTCATAATTAGTAATAATTAATTTCTACACTATCACTCATTTATAATTATAAAAATATCTATTTTCAGTAATTCATAATGAGGTATGTTCATTAAAATCCTTTTTACTAAAGCGTTTGAATAATGTCTAATAAACTTTGGTAACTATCGACTTCATGATACTTTACACCAGTTGTAGAAATTTCATTAAATAACTTTTTTGCACAGAAAATTTTCGCTTTTTCTATTGCGCGTAATTCCAATGAATCCATCGTTCCTTTCGTTTCCGCAATAAAGAAAATATGCTTCACCGTACTTTTCTTGAACGAAATCGCCCAATCCGGCGAGTAATTTCCCACAGGAGTCGGAATGTAAAAACCGCGTGGACCTTTTGGTAGTTTCGCATAAACAATCACTTCAGCGGCATCATCTAAATCTTTGGCAAATCGTCGTTCAACGCTGTTCTCCGTACCGTCAGTAAACACGTAATCCTGAATAGCACGCTTTGCCTTAAATGCTTTGACATACTCATCGGAATCGCGACTCATATTGAAAATGTTTTGAGAATATGGCTCTTCCGCACTCTGCACGTAAGTAATATGTTCCACAACAACCGCCGCTTTTTGACTGTTGATAAGATAAATGATTTTTGTAATAAACTCTTCGGGATTCGCAATAAACATCTGTAATTTATTCTTTGCAATACCCGCCATAATTTTTGAAACTGTTTTGCGAGTGAGTGTTGTTCCGGCAGATATTTTTCCAATCAGATCATACTTGACTAAGCTGTTTTGCACACGGTCAAGTTTCTTTGTTTCGGTACGTTTTATATTAAACTCCGTGCCGGTTTGTTCGCCCTTTGTAATGGTGTAGGAGAGTTGGGCAACTCGCAATTCACTGTTGATAACGGCAATGGATTTTTCAATGAGTTCCTCTCCATCAAACTCTACAGTGTAAGCATATTTTTTGTTGATACGATTCCACAATTCCCTAAAATCATTCCAATTTTTGTTGAGCGGATTTTCCCTGATTTTTGTTTCATGTCCATTGGACATTATTTCATCCAGTATATTGGGATCGAAAATTGCCTGCACGAGTTTATGGATATTTTCGGTAAGCGGCGCGAGCTCCGGTTTCATTTTCGCAAGATTACCGTTCACAACATCGTTACGGTAATCATCAGTAATGCAGCCATCATCGTCAACATAGTTGTTGCGAATAAGATAGTTGTAGATTGACGTAGCTTCGTTTTGCGTGACAGTACGCTCCGCACCGTTCACAATAACAGCTTTGCCCGCAAAGTATTCAACACTTGCCTTCGTCGGACGCTCGTACAAGTCAGATTTAATTTCTTTCTGCAAATCCGCAACAAATCCTGCATAACTCTCACTTGCAACAACAGTCAACATATTTATGCAGTGAACAGATGTTTCACCGCAAACGTCTGTGTCCTGTCTGTCTCCCAATTGATTGACGCACAAACGCAATCCGCGTCCGACTTCCTGCCGTTTCGTCGTAGCATTGTCGGAATGCTTCAACGTACAAATTTGAAAAACATTGGGATTGTCCCAACCTTCACGCAATGCCGAATGTGAAAAAATAAAACGTGTCGGTTCATCAAAAGAAAGCAACCGTTCTTTATTTTTGAGAATAAGATCGTAAGCGGAAATATCATCGGAAAATTCGCTTCCTCGTTTGATTGTACTATCTACAGTGCGTCCTTGTTTATCAATTGAAAAGTAACCGCGATGTGTGCCGGCCGTCGCAATACCGCGAAGATACTTTCCATAGAGCGTTTCTGTATTGAACAATGTCAGACGCTCCTTCAACGCGACCGTGTATTCTTCCTCAAAAATACGTCCGTATTCACCTAACAATTCTTGTCCATTTTCATCATCATACTGTCGATATTTTGCCACTTCGTCTATGAAAAATAGAGACAAGCATTTTATATTCTGTTCAAACAATTTCTCTTCTTTACCAAAATGCGAATAAATCGTTTCACGGATTTGAATACGGCGAACATCGTCCTCATTAACGTTACCGCTTGTTTCTCCTGTCAACAGTATATCGCCGTTTGAAAAAGTTACCGCATTTTTGAACGGGTCAACTTCCGCAACAACGAGACTTTTATACTCTTCCAATTCGTTTGATTTAGAGTAAAGATCATCGCCGACATTAAGTATGTGAATTTCGCGTTTAATGCCGTGTTTATATTTAACTTCAAATTCCAAACGGGCGCGGGGTGGCTTTTGACTGTCAAGCACGATTTCTGCAAGATACAAATATCTGTTCGTACCGCCAAGATTTTTTAACTCAAAACCCTTAACTTCAATTTTCTTGACAAGTTTCTTTTTGAATGCGTCAAGCGCGTCAAGGACATAAACAAGATTGTGTTGCTTTAGATGTGTTGCTGAATAGTTTAACGAAAAGAGAGGATTGAAATTATTTTTCAATGCGTTTTGCGTTGCCGCACCACCCATTTTCTGAGGTTCATCAAGAATAATAATCGGACGGTTTGCTTTGATCACGTCAATTGGACGACGCGAGTTAAACTCGTCGCGTTTGGAATAGATGATGCGTGCCTCTTTGCTTTTGCCGTCTTCTTTTAGTGATGTTGCAAATGCCTGAATGTTGATAATCATTACGTTAATACCGGAGTTCTGCGAAAAGTCATCAAGCTGATGCAAATTTGCAGAATTATACACGAAAAATCGTGCTTTAAGTCCGTACAATTCCATAAAATGATCTTGCGTCATTTCAAACGATTTTTTTACGCCTTCGCGGATAGCGATACTTGGTACAACAACAATAAACTTACTCCACCCATAATTTTTATGAAGTTCAAACATCGTCTTGATATAAACATAAGTTTTTCCCGTGCCGGTTTCCATTTCCACATCAAGCGAAACCGCGCCAAGTTCTTTAATCAGCGATGGCGAATGTTTGATATTGTTTTGCATCTGGATTTTATGTATGTTTTTCAAAAGAAGTTTATCAGACAATTCCAATACCGCGTTACAATAACCAGTTTCATATTCAACATCTAACTCATACAACATCCCTTCCTTTTCACCAACATCACGGCGGTGCTTGGATTCACCACGATTAGACTGTCCTGCAAACACTCTAACGACACTCTCTGTGGCTTCTGTTTGGAATGGTTGTATTTTGAATTGGAATTTCATTTGTTTTCCTCATTCATAAAGGGAAAAAATACGAATGACGCATGATTACAATACTTTTCGTATCGTGTTCGG
>JAITBS010000021.1 GCA_031283515.1 Planctomycetaceae bacterium | reverse complement strand
CAAAGATTCAATTCTTTTTCAAGCTTTTTTACCTTATTGTAAGTATCACTGATTTCTTTTTCAAGGGATTCAAGTTTCTTGAAAACATCTTCGGGGTTGGCATTGCCTTTAATGAGCATTGTCCGAACAGTTTTCAATTGCTCTTGCATGATTGACAAGCGATTGCTTGTAAAGTAACCCCATGTTTAAATCCCCCTCTTGATATTTTTTACAAATATGCCATAATATGGTGTTAAAGTAATTAACGTTAATCATAACATGTGTAATGTTATAGTTAGTTACTTTACAATTTTCTTGAAGGAGATATTCCTATGGCAAACTGGACAAAAGACGAAATCGAACAGTTACGTCAATCACTCGCCGCTAAAGCTGCTTTTGATGCTGCTTTCCGCAAAGCATTACTCGAAAATCCATCAAAAATTATCGAAGAACAATCAGGAAAAAAAATTCCCGAAGGTTTTTCAATTGATGTAATAGAAAATAAACCGGGTGTAATTGCAACATTTGTTTTGCCCAATTTCTACGGCGATAAGCTCGGAAAAAATGAACTCGCTGCGATTGCCGGCGGTCGTGGAGGTACAGATCCGGGTACCAATGTAACTGTTGAATCTCAAGTCGCTGCAATGCAAACTTCTGTTACTGTAACAACCGCTGATGTTGCCTCTGAAGTTAGTGCAGTTGCAGGTGTTATCGTGGTTGCAGGTGCGGTTCTCATTTAAATGAATAACTGTCTCGCAAAAAACAAAAGGCAGGTGACCTTCATCATAAAGGTTGCCTGCTTTTATCAATGTAACAAAATAACAAAAATAATATCATTCAACTTGTAACAGTATCATTTTAAATGAACACTCCAATTGAATACTGAACGTCGAATATTGAACTTTATCATTACATATAATCTCTTAAATAATTTTCAATAACTTTTCATATCGCTGCTGTAATTGTATCGTTATTTTCGGTTTTTTAATATTACAATATTTAGGTGTATTGGGGGCAAATATTGTTGTTTCGATTTAAAACGGGATTTTGAAAATGCTTTTTGATTCTTTTTTCTCAAGTTTTAATGAACAAGAAAAACTATTTAATAATTTTCTTGATCGTCATTCCGGTAAATTTTTTCGGATATTAAATGTTTTTCCTAATAGTCCTGAATATGATACAGAATATATCCGTTCCGTAGCCGATATTAAACGTTTTTTGGAAGTTTATACCGGAAAAATCGAAGTTCGAAATCAATGCCGTTCAGATTTTAATTACGCCCAAAAAATTGTTAATGAACTTGGGTTGGATTTTAATTGTGACGAAATTAGAATTATCTGGGATTCAGATTTGTTACGAAATGTAGAAGGATCATTTTGGCTGGGAGAGACAGATAGTGTTTTACGTTATCGTTGTTTTTTGCAGGAGAAGATCAACCATCGGGCAGAACTTCAACAAATCATTTGTGTTCCAAAAAATGAACGGATTAAAATGTGGCGCCGCCGTCAAATGGAACGATTATTCACTGAAGTGGGATATGGATCAGCGCGATCAATGATTCATGCTCCGCTCATTTTTGAATTAAGTGATGGTTGTTCAGTGGGCTGTTGGTTTTGTGGAGTTAATGCGAAAAAAAAAGGCGAAGATTTTTTATACACACGTGACAATATAAAATTGTGGCGCAATATTCTTGAATTTTTCAACGATTTTCTTGGTCAATCGGCAGGAACCGGAACCTGTTATTATGGAACAGAACCCTTCGATAATTCCGATTACGAATTATTTTGCGATGATTTCGCCGATATTTTTGGTACATTTCCGCAAACAACAACCGCAGTGGCGTTACGTGATGTAGAACGAACACGGCGGCTTCTCAAACATTCGCGTGAACGAGGAACAAAAATTAACCGTTTTTCCATTCTTAGCGAAAAAATTCTTGATGACGTTCACGCTGCCTTCACTCCTGAAGAATTACTCTATACTGAATTACTCACACAAAATTTTGAAGCATCAAGCGGAATTAGTCATGCCGGCCGCGCAAGAGAACATAAAGAATTGTTTCAAAAAAAAGAAAAACTGACAGGTGCTGTTTTGCCAACCGAACCGGCATCAATTTGTTGTATTAGCGGTTTTCGTCTTAATATGGTACGAAAAACAATCGATCTTCTTACTCCTTGCGGTGCCAATGAAAAATATCCTTTAGGAGAATGGCATCTTGCCTCCGATTCGTTTAATTCTGTTGCGGATATTGAAAGAATTGTTCGAGACTGGACAGAAAATATTATTTCTGTTCGATTATTGCCGAGAAATCTTGTTGCCTTCCGTCCAGATATTGCAGCGGAATTGTCCGCTGATAAGGAACGTTTATTGTTGAAAATCCGTTCCGGTGTTTATTCGTACAAAAATAAATTGAATCCTTTTATTTTAGAATTGGTTCAGGCAGGTAATCTGAGTACTTATCAAATTGCCGAACAAATTTGCCAACAAGATACTACCGTTCAATTGGAAGATGTTTTCGAAATTTTAAATCTCCTTTTTCAGGATGGTTTTCTCGACGAATCACCAGAATTTTTCGGGCAACACCGTTTTGAATTTTCCGAAAACACTAAATTAAAATAGTTACATCTATTATCTTACGGGCGAGGTTCTGATTTTATGACGTTAATTCCGGTATTTCAGGCAATTGATCGTTCAAATGTCCGTGATTTTCTTCCGATTTGTCCTCCGGTGTTTCGGAAAAAATTATTTTATGTTGCAATTAATATGCCGGAATATTTGAATGGTGTTGGAGTTATTAATTCTCAAAATAATCAGCCAATCGGTATTACTTTTACGTTACGTCAAAAAGATTCCGATCAGGAGATATTGAACGCATTCAATGCGGCTATTCCTTTGCCAGAGGGAGTACCGATTTTGGAACAACTTCTTGACCGTCTTTTGAAACAAGCATCCCAACGTAAAAACCGTTCCGTTGCTGTTTTCCTTTTTGAACATAAAGATGAAAATAATAATGAAAATGAAAATAACTTTCTTTTACGAAAATTCTTAACCGAATTTGGTTTCGAAAATCCAAAACAGTACAAAATTAATTACAAACTAAACACTACTCTTCTTGATCTGAAAAAATATACGCCGTTAACACCGGAGGAACTCGGTTTTTTTCGTTTGGTTCCTTTTTCAGCGATGGGAATGATATCCGATGATCAACTTCCGCAACATCCCAAGACAATGATTCCATTTATATCGAATTATGATTCCAAAATAAGTCAATTTTTGTTAAAAAATAACAAAATTGTTGGTTGGTGTTCAGCTTGCTGGATTAGTCCTGTTTCCGTTTTTTATTCGACTTTATTTGTCAATGCCGAAAGTGAACGGGTTTGGGGAACGCCTTTATTACTCAGGAAAGTCATTTCGCAACACCTTTATAATAATTATGCACCGTTTGCTGTCTTTTCTGCTGAAGTTGCTAATAAACGGTTTCAACAACTTCTCGAACATCAATTCGGTGATTTTTGTTCCGATATTGTTCATGAATTGATCGCAGTAAAAATATTGTAATATAAAAATAAAGTATTTGTAATTAAAGGAGATTTTGTGAAAACGACAGAGTTATTCCTTTGTTTATTATTGAGGAATATCAAGATGTATTGCCGATTTTGTAACTTTTTGAAACGTAAACAGTTTTCTCTTCACGTGTTCTTTGACATGTTGATGTTCATGAGAAACGTGTTGAGATGTTGTAACTATTTTGGATCTTTTCACCTAGAAAAAATGAGTTGCGGTCATCTTGATATTGATGATACAACAATGATCCAATCGGTTTGTTATTTTTTGTGACGGTATTGTGGATTGTTCAATGAGACAATAATTGATTATGTTTTGCCGAGCAAAATACATTGGTTACTGTCCGAAACTGCGACCTGAAAAATCGAATCGATAATTCTTTGGCGTTTTTTTGAAACATTTATCCCCGTGTCAAACTATCGGAAAAAATCATGATTTTGCACAATAAAATTCTTTTAGTGGATATGCCTTTTTCGAGTCTTACATCACCTTCTTTGGGATTGGGAATTTTGTTGGAAAAACTCAAAGCGGCAAAAATCAACTCGCGTACTTATTTTGCCAATATATTATTTTGGGAACGATATATTCCGCCGAATGAATCATTGGAAATGATAGATTACATTATTCACGTTATTGGTGAACTGGCATTTTTTCGTGCATTTTCACCTGAAAAACCGTTACCGAAAGAAGTTTTTTGGAAAAAATTATCAAGAAGTTTTGATTCTGCACATGCGAAAAAATTCTATCAATATTTTGAACAATTTCAGATTTGGATTCCTGAATTTATTGATTCATTTTCTCAAGAACTTGTGGAACAATCGCCTAAAATTATTGCTTGCACATCAACACTTGCCCAACATCTTTCTTCTTTGAGTTTGCTCCGGCGAATTAAAGAGTTGTGTCCTGATATTATTACGTTAATAGGCGGAGCTAATCTTGAAGCAGAAATTGGTATTGCTAATCATCGGTATTTTCTGTGGCTTGATTATGTTTTTTCCGGTGATGCAGATGATGCCATTGTTCCGCTTTGCCGAACGATATTTGATTATGGTACGGAAGTTTCTCTTGATCAATTACCTGAAGGTACAATAGGACCGCCTCATCGCCGTATGGGTTATCCGAATTCAGCTCCTCGTGCTTTTTTTGATTCATTAAATGACAATCCGTCTCCTAATTACGATGATTATTTTGAAACGTTAAAAAAATGTCCCAAAATGGGTCAACAAATCAAACCGATTTTGTTTTACGAATCCTCGCGTGGTTGCCGATGGGGAATTGCCGGCGGATGTAAATTTTGCGGACTGAACGGTAAACAACATAATTATCGTATAAAAAAATCGGAAAAAGTCATTGCGGATCTTGAAACAATGAAATGCCGTTACGGAATTAGCCGGTTTGAGATGACGGATAACATGGTTCCTCCTGAATATCAAGATTCGCTTTTTCCAGAACTGATTCGCCGCGGTTCACCTTATCAGTTATTTTATGAAACACGAGTTTCTGTTTCGCGTGATTATTTTCGTTGCATGAAAGAAGCCGGAGTTATGGCGTTACAACCGGGTATTGAGAGTCTTTCAACACCAGTTCTCAAATATATGAATAAAGGAATTCAGGCTTGGCAGGCGGTACAATGTTTGAAATGGTCACGTTTATTTGGTTTTTTTTCTTCATGGCATATTATGTGGGGATTTCCTGATGAAAAGTCGGCATGGTATGAATCAATGGAAACGTTAATACCAAAACTGTTTCATCTGCAAAGTCCACAACGATTCAACAAAATGGAATATTGCCGGTTTAGCGAATTTTGGACACAATATAGAGTGAAGAATAATTTAGTTCCCGATGATATGTCGAGAAGTACTTTCTTATTTGAGGAACCGATGAAGAGTGATCTAGCTTACCGGTTTAAAAATACAACTCACTATTCCGAACATTCTTCTCCGTTATTTCATGCTAAATTGCCGTGGTTGATCATGGTTTGGCAACAATATTCCAAAGATAAAATCGTACTTTTATCAATACCGGAAGGTGATGGTCTTAAAATTTGTGATACACGTCCTGAAATCAGATTAATTCCGTTACCTGATTTATGGATTCCATATTGCTATTCCAAACAGTCTGAGTATTTCATGGATGCCCGTGAAAAAGCAATGCTTGATGATTGTGATACTGCTCCGTTTGAAGAGAATTTCCTCAAAAAATGGGGAAAGGACGGAACTAATTTTATCGAAAAAAATTGTAATCGAAATATTGTTATTCGAATTGATCAACGGCTTTTATCATTAGTTTTACCGGGACCATTACCGAAACAACCTGTAACATTATACGACGCTTTATTGTAATAAAATAAACAATAAATCATCAAAACGATAATAACGTAAAAAGAAACAAATCCCGTACAACTGTTTATTAATGGAGTTTACACTTCCGGCAGT
>JAITBS010000083.1 GCA_031283515.1 Planctomycetaceae bacterium | reverse complement strand
TCGGAATTATTTTTTACAACAAGATTTTTCAAATCATCAAGTTGTTCAACTCGTCCGATTGAACGCACCAGAAATTCTTTTTGCCCTTGATTGGTTAGAAAACCTCCGGTTACGTTTCGGTTGCTTTCTTCCAACGCTTTCTTGATATTCTCAAACGAAACGCCGTACTTGAACATATCGTCCATTCGACATTGTACTTGAAATTGCTTGTAATCTCCGCCGATAACAAGGACTTCCGACACACCGCCTGCACTAAGAATTTGTTTTCTTACAACCCAATCGGCAAACGAGCGGAGTTCCATTGGAGACAGTTCGTCTTTTTCGTCCCAAAGAGTGAGAAGCATAATCTGCCCCATCATCGACGCCATCGGAGTCATTCGCGGAATAATGTCGGGCGGAAGTTGAGCGGCTGCGAGTTGTAA
The DNA here is from genome assembly GCA_031283515.1 of Planctomycetaceae bacterium. GTDB lineage: Bacteria > Planctomycetota > Planctomycetia > Pirellulales > Thermoguttaceae > WRKP01. The sequence continues at coordinate 2,824 of JAITBS010000083.1, read as the reverse complement.
TCTTTCATCAACGATTTGCCGACAGCGAATCGCTTCCATTTTCCAATCAAATTCAATAATCAATACGACAAGACCCGCCGTTGAACTGCTGCGAATTGCCGTTACGCCGGTTGCTCCGTTGAGATAAGTTTCGATAGGCGTTGTTACGAGCGTTTCAACTTCTTCCGGCGCCATTCCTAAACATTCAACCATCACGATAACACGCGGACGGCTTAAATCCGGTAAAACATCAACCGGCAATTGGTTTGCCTGATAAATACCAATCGCCAAGACGATCACCGCACCTGCCAAAATAAGAAGACGATTATTTAACGAAAATTTAATAAAGTAATTAAACATTTAAGTTGTTCGGTTAGAGAGTTATATTTATGACTAATGGACATGGTCGCCGTGTTGGATACCGCCGCCGGAATTTGAATTTCTCTGGTTTGCAGCATTCAACGCCGCTAAAATCAACGCCGCGCCTTTTGTTGCAATTTTAGCGCCCGGATAAATTGCTCCGTCATTAGCAATCGCGACAATATCCCTTTTTTGATACAATACACGAACGGTTTTTTTTCGCCAGATTTTATTCTCATCATCGTTGCCGACCCATTCAAAGACGCACCGTTCATTAACGTCGTCGGCAACAGCGTCAAGAGGAAGAACAATACAATTCGACAGCGTTTCATATTCAATATCCAACTCGCAACGCCGACTCGGTTTGAATTGCCATTGCGTATATTTTCTAATATTTTTCCCTTGCACGATTTCATGTCTCTTAAAATGATTTATCAAATCAACGTAACAATAAAGTATTCCATTTTTGCTGTCGATGTTGTTATCGATGAAACTGATTTGAAGATTAGGAACAGAAAAATGCGTTCCATTTTCGCCTTCGAATATTGCCGAAACGCGGCTCTTTGTTTCTAACGCCTTACTTACAAGGTTTTCATTTGCGGCAAAAACTTTTCCTTTAATGACAAGTTTGCTGTAATCGGATAATTGACAAAGCGATTCGCCTACCGTAACGTTTTTTCCCGCAGCAACATTCAAGTTCTCAACCGTGTATGTCTGTTCGGAAGTACCGTTGTTATTGCCGTTTATTTTCGGTGCGGCAACGGTAACGTTTCTGATAATTTGTTCTTGCTTTTCAAGCGATTCCGCAATACTCTCATCAGTAAGCCCTTGTGCAAGGAGAATTTTTTTGACAACCGCTATTTCGCGGTCAATTTGTTCTTTTTCGTAGGCAAGTTCGCGTTGCCGTTTAGGAATAATCTCGTAGTCAAGTCCTTTGAGACGTTCTATCTCGGCGGCGTTAATTTCACGTTTTTTGAGTAAAGCAAGATAATCAGCTTGACCTTTAAGTATTTCTTGTTGATTGAGTTGTATATCGAAAAGCGGTTCATCGGGCGAAACAGAAACGCCTTCTTCGCGATATACTTTGGAAACAACGCCGGTAACGGGCGACGGAACAAACACGACGGAAAATCCTTGACGTTGCGTAACGATTGCCGGCAAGGTCAATGATTTGTAATAATCGCCTGCCGTAACCGGTTTGATTGACGAATCATCAAGTCCGATATTTTTTGCGGCAGACGGACTCAATGAAATTTCAACAAGTTGCGACTGCGGCATTGTTTCTTGTTCTATTGAGTGTTCGGATTTTTCGTGCTGTTCTGTCGGAAAAATATATTGAACAAAATCGCCAAAAACAGCAGTGTCTTTAGCTGCATTGACAACGCTGATCCGAATCGGTTCAACCTGCGCAACAACGACGTAAAAAACTCCGGTCAGCAGCAATAGTAAAACAATAATTGCAACAGTAATATTCCGCCGTATAAATTGTTGTATTTTTTTCATAATAAAATTTATAATAAAAATTGTTGAAGTTTGTTAGTTGATGGATAAAATAAAAAATAAAGAACTCAATCAAAAATCTTATGTGTTTGTTGTGAAAATGTTACGGTTGTTCCAGTCCTCCGGCGAGCATAGCTCCTTCTAACAGAATATGCAAATCGATGAGTCGATTCATACTGTCCAAATATTCAGCATTGACCGCAGCAAAAGTTCGTTGTACGTCAAGAAGTTCGAGGGTGTTATATTCTCCTTGCCGGTATGCTTTTTGAGCCGCTTTGAGCGATTCTTCCGATTCTTGAAGTATATTTCCGCGATAAGAAACAACGCTGTTTCGGGCGGCAAGATATTCGCCCCATAATTTCTCGAACTGGTATTCCAGCAGTTTTTCCAAACGCTCAACATTCTTTTGAGCCGCCGCAAGTTCCGACCGCGCTTGCTGAATATTCCCGTGATTCCTATTGAATATTCTGATAGGAATAGCAACGCCGGCAGTTATTTCGGCGTATTTTGTTTCGGTGTTGTAGGCAATTTTCGTGTTAATATCATAATCTAAACCTGCTTCGGCTATTTGTTGTTTCAATTTTGCCTGTGCTGTTTTTACTTCGGAATATGCTTTGTGCATTTCGGGACTTGCTGTTTTCAGTTGAATCCACATATTCAATTTTGGCATTTCGTCCGGCAGATTTTCAATTGAATCAGTAATTTCGATAATCTCATTCTCCGGCAAACCAAGCAATACCGCGAGTTCCCTACTTGCCGTTTGATAAGCAATTTCGGCATTTTTTTTCGCTAATTTTGTCCGTTCCAATTGGATTTTGATATCAAGAAACGTAGGACGCGAAATTTCTTTAGACTGAAAAAGTTGCTCTCCGGCTTGTTGAGAGTCGTGTGCAATTTTTGTCAAATCGTTCATCAGTTTATATTTTTTGTGTGTGAACGCCGCGCGATATGCGGCTCGTAATGCGTCGTTTTCTGCTTTCTGAAA
>JAITBS010000062.1 GCA_031283515.1 Planctomycetaceae bacterium | reverse complement strand
GTTCGCACGCGGAGTAATACCATTTCGGCAGTAATTCCGCTTGCGACACTATCAACTATCCACTCTCAACTATCAACTTGCCACTGCCCCTGTCGGGGTGAAAATCGAAAAACAAAAATTCCACTGATAGATTACACAAAATCACATTCCTACCTAATTTTTTCAAACAAAATAACCTCAGTAGTAATAGATAGTGTTCACAAGCGAAATTCTTGACGCAATGTTTTGAATCCGCTTGCGAACTATTAACTCCACACGGTTACAAATATCTCTTTTTTTCTATTCGATCTTTCTCAATAATTTTGTTGCTCACTTGACAAATCCATGTTAATTTTTTACACTGTCCATTATATTGAATCTCGCAGCCACAAAAGGTGAATTAAAATATTATTGAAAGGATGAAAAAACATGACGTTTTGCGGCAATGAGCTGGGCAAATAACTTTTAACGTTGGTGATCACGTGACAAAATAGGTAGTCATTTTTTACCGTGTAAAGTATATCAACTATTAACTATTCCTTAGAATCACTTTTTTGAGAAAAATTGGGAAAATCGTTGTAATTCTTTCATCTTTTGGTCGATTAAAAGGATGGTAGAAATAGTCGGTTCTCCATAACCGGAAATAAAACAGAATATCTGATTAGGTGTTTCCGGTTTAATTTTTGGATGAAAAGCGAACATGAACAACCAATATCACTTCGAACAAAAATCTTCCACACGGAATACTCATGCCAATCAAAACGGCAGTTTTTTCGTTCATGACTGGGAAACTGTCAATGAACAAACAGTTCCTTTTGCAGATGATGCATTAGAAGGAAAAATTATCGCCCAAATGCCCGATCTCGGCGAATCTCAAACTATTGCCGAAATTATAAAATCAAAACAACAATCAGAAAATTGGTTAAACCGTATTTATTCCGGTTTGGTTTTAATCTCGTATGTCCCAAAACAAGTCTATCGGTTTTTAACTCGTATTGATTTTAGCAGGTTCTATCCTTCCTTTATCGCAAAACGAAAATTTTATAGTCATTTATTAATATTTTGTCTCGTTATTCTTATGATCGGTGGAGGAATCCTGATTCATAAAAACAACAAGAAAAAACGGAAAGAATCTGTTCGTCAGGAAGTTGCCCAAAAAGCAGAAACTCCGGCAACTCCGCAACCTGCGGAAAAGTCTGTAACTTCCCAACCCGCAACGCCTCCCAAACCAGAAGAAAAACCGGTAACGCCGGTTCCACCTCCGAAAAAACCGGCAACGCCGCAACCGGTAACACCTGCTCCACCTGCAGAAAAACCGGCAACCCCAAAACCAACAACTCCGCCAGTAACTCCACCAAAACCAACAACTCCACCAACTCCACCAGTGGAAAAACCGCCAATAACTGTTCCCGCTGTAGCAGTTGCTGCGATTACTCCCAAAGTTGCCGAAAACAATAATCAAAACAATAATACAAATTCACCTTGGGAACGTTCCGCAACAGACAATTATTCACCTTGGACAATGAATTCTCCGGGTCGTTTGGAAGTTGCCGCGAATACAGTGGAAACAGTTGGAGTTCCCGCGACTTCCGCCAATAATCCGGTTCCTCCGACAGCAACAACCCCGCAAGTTCCGCAACCACAAGCTCCGCAAGTTCCCACTCCGCAAGTTCAAGCGACAGCACCGTTAGTGCCCATGATGCCGATTGCTCCCAATCAATCGGGAACAACAGCCGGTACGGTTAATAACAATAACAATAATTTTGTTAATCCCAATAATACTGTTAATAATACAATTCCTTCTGCTAATGTAGGTCAACCGGTATTACCGAATTCACAAGGTTCGAAAGAAGTTGTTACGTTTTATTCCCAACAAAGTATTCCTGTATCACAAAATTATCTTACCACTTACAGACGTGTTGACGGCTCTCCGGTTCCTGCACCGCCGCAGCCAACACCATCACCACTTTATCCGCCGCAAATTTATAACGGGAATGGACAATCAGGACAGAATCAATATGGTCACTATGAACAAATCGTTCCTCCTTCATATCAGGCATATCAGGGAATACCCGCTAATAACATGATAACACCGGTTCCCATGCAAGGAGTGACGCCACAGCAAGGATATGCGTTACAGCAAGGATATGCGTTACGACCAGAGTTGGGGGCAATGACAGGATCAATGCCGATTCCGATACAACCGGTTGTCCCTATTCAGGGAACCGCCTCACAACCAATTCCGCAAGGAATGTTGCCGCCGGCAGGAGCAATGCCAATGTCCCAACCAATTCCGTTACAAGTTACAACACCCATGCCCCAACAGACTTATCATTCATCGCCATTGTATTCGTATCCGGTTCCTTCGGTTAATAGTCCCGTTTCACCATCCTATTACCCGCCAACTTCGGCAGTTCCTTACTATCAACAAAGTAATACTCCTGTTCCTTATCGACGGTTGTATTAAATTTCAGTGTTGTGTTTTTTTATCGAAACACTATGAATACGTTGAGTAAAAATAACAAAAATCAAACGGGTTTATTTTAATCCGACTCCTTTCACGTTACAGCTCTAAACATGTCCGTTACACCAGAACCGATTAGCCGGAATGACGAAGGGCAATCGGATTCGATTATTTCTAATAGAACACAAACTCCCGAAGAATCTTTTTTATTCCCTTCCATTCTTCGGAGTGCGGCTTATATTTCGTCTGGAGGAAGAGTTTACCGGCTCTTTTCTGATAATGACGAAATATCATTCCCAATGGCATCGTTTGAAAAAACTCTTCAATTGGATCCTTTGCCAGAAATACCACCGCTTGACGATTTTGTTTCACCTTTAGAAAATCTTCCTAAAGAATATATTGAAGAACCGTTTGTTAATTTATTGCCGGATTCTTCGGCTGATTTGGCGATGAACCCGTTGACTCCTACGCCGATTCCACAACAATCACAACAACAACAATCACAACAACAACAACAACAACAACAACAACAACACGACTTATCCGTTACAAAAAACTGCCCGCAAAAATTACCACAAAAAGAAAAAGGTTCCTCCAAAAACAGAACCTACAAAATATTTTCCGAACTCGAACAAGAAGAACAAACCAACACAAATACACCAACTCCGCTTTACCAAATAACCCAAGAAAAAACAACTCTCAAATTATTTGAGGTATTTCCTGAATTAACAATTTCCGCTGTTTTTCCAACTGTAACAGTTTCACCTACGGCAGTTCCCGCAACAACAACGGCAACAACAGCAACTTCGCCAGCGGTAATTCCAATGGCTTCTCAATCTGTTACTGTAACACCTATTGTCCGAATGATTCGGTTGGAATTTCCCTTGCGACCTCGTAAACAAAAACATTGCTTTTATCGATTACCTTTACGCCGTCAAAAGAAAATTCAACATTCCCTGCCAACTCAATATAATACAATAAAACCTGTTGCTGATTCTGAAGTTGCACACGAAGTTACAACCGATAAAAATATTGATCAGGTTACTCTGTCACTCAATACCGAGTTGACAATCACGCCTGTAACAGAAACATTATTACCGGAGTCGTCCTTAGCAAAATCGTCGTTGGTAACTCCGTCCTTACCAGAGAGTAAACCGAATACGTTGCTATTTCCGTTCGATAAATCATTGGCGGCAGAAACGCAACATTCTCATGAAAACAATTCTCATGAAAACGGTTCCCATAAGAACGGAGGAACATGGCGTTTGCTTTGGCAATCTCATTGGCCCGACTATTTGAAATCATTGGAATTAGCGGCTTCGGATCAAATTTGTTTTTTGGCGGATCATCTTGAAATCCAAAAAGAACACAAGCGAAATGTTATTAGTTTCAATAGTTTTCAACCTGGTGATGGTTGTACAACACTTGCACTTTGTGCGGCGCGGGAATTGGCGGAACGTGGTTATCGACTTCTTCTGGTTGATGCTCACCGACAGAATCCTGAATTGCCGCAATTACTCCACTTAAAAACCAATCCTGATTTTTACGAAATTATTACACTTATTCCTGATCGGCTTGAACTTTTACCGTGGAGCGAGACATCTATTGAAATCAATTCCAAAGATCATATTACTCAATCATTTACGGAGATAGTTGGATCTTTTCGTGACGATTATGATTTTATTTTGCTTGACAATGGCAGTTTAGTGGAATACCCGTTTGACGAACATATTGTTCTTTGGCGGGAAATGCATTCGGATGGAGTGTTGTTGGTACTCAATATGAAATGTCCGCCGTCTGTCAGTGTTCGGACTATCGCACAACGTCTTTTTCAAAACCAAATCAATCTGCTCGGCATTGTAGAAAATTACGTTTAAAACAAAAAATTCGTAACCCATTTACTGCCGTAAACAAATTGATAAAAATTCCACTGATATATTTATTTATTTTCCGGCAAAGCTGGGCGAATGGCTAAATCGTACAGCGCACCGCCAACAACACTGCCACAACATGGCGCGACAATGTACACAAGCCAGAATCCATGACCATTCGGACCAGGAATCGCCGTTTCTCCCCAACCAGCAATAAATGCAAATAACCGCGGCGCAAAATCTCTTGCCGGATTAAAACCCGCTTGCGTTAACGGTGCAATAATTGATATAAGCATTGAAATCGTTAAACCAATAAATAACGGAACAAGATGCGCCGCCGGACGTGCCGAATTTCGATGATCAATAAGCGCAAAAACAACCAATGCTAAAACCGCTGTACCAAAAAATTCGGCTAAAAATGCCAAAAATTGCGGAACAAGTTGACTCTGTTTCTGCCATGCCGTTTGCCATGCTTCTGGATTATTCGTGTTTATCGGAACCGATTCCGGTGACGAATAATATTCTCCGTAACACCGAGCCGTAACTACACTCGCCGGTTGTCCACGTACAATTCCACGCGATTCCTCAAACACTTTAAGATTCGGCTGGAAAAGTACAAATAATAAAGCAGCAGCACAAAATGCTCCCGAAAATTGACCAACCCAATAAGGAATAATTTCATTAATCGGTAATTGGCGATGCACCGCAAACGCCAAAGTCATCGCCGGATTCAAATGTCCACCACTCACCGCTCCTGTAATGAAAATCGCAAAAGCAATCACCAGACCCCAAATAATCGCAATTTGCCAGAGACCAACTTGTGCCCCAAACAAAGTTGCCGTGTGAACCGTACCGCAACCAAAAAATACAAGCATAAACGTTCCAATAAACTCGGCAACGCTCTTACGGAAAATAGATATTGTGTGCATTGTGGAATTAGTAAAAAATTAGTGTAACAAATCACTGTAATCATCAAAAGATAAACAATATTTCACCAAAAAAATTACTCACCTTTTGTAAATTGCACGAATAGTTACAAATTAGTAAAGAATTAATCAATCAATCAAAATCAATCATAAACAATCAAAAAAATATGCCAAAATCAATCCGGTGAATCAACAAATATTCCGCATCATAAAACATGAAATTTCGCAACACAAACACCGTTGAACCACCGAATCGTCCATTTATTTTACGTTTTTTACTGTCAAACTTTCAATCTCATCGTTCTAATCTCACACTTAATTTTCAGTTTTATTAAACCGATGTGTTGGATTGGGTCTTCCCGGCATGAGACAACGAAATGTTTCGATTTTTACATCAAGTTGCTGGGTGATGGTTCCGTCAAGCAGGTTACGAACTAATTTTTCAAGCGATTCAGGCGGCATCTGAACTCTGGCATTGAAAATCAAAACCGCTTTATCCGATTTTGTTTCAACATCACGAACTTCGACAAGACCGTTGAGACTCGTCAGATTGGCAACACTTTCTTTACCACCGACATTGAGAATTGCCTTGACATGTCCCACTTCCGAACTTGATTTTTTGATTTCCTTTTGAAAATCTTCCAATAAGTTTTTCAGTAACGTGTGACTATTGACCTGACCGTTTTTCGCATGAACAGACGCAGTCGCGTTGAGCCAACCGAGCACCGCTTCACCATGAGCATAACGATCATAATCAACCGGAATAATTTTTGTACCAACATCTTTTGCTGTTTGAATTTCTTTAAGCCATGCGTCAATTCCGTCTCCGGTTTTTGCAGAAATCAAACCGGTTGGTTTGCCCGGAAACTCTTTTTTCAATAAATCCTGAATTTTAGTTTTTTCTGTATCAGAAAGAGTATCGGACTTGTTAATGAGAATTCGGTCTGCTTCGTCCATTTGAAGTTTCATAATGTACAATGCGTCGGGATCAACCTGACTTGGAGTAACACCAACAATTTCAAAAAAACGTTTGGGATCAACCAAAACGGTAAGCGGTGCGAGATTCCAATCGGGGTGAAATTTTTTGACGGGATTCAAAATGGTTGCCGACAAATCGGTACAACTTCCAACCGGTTCCGCAATAATTGTTTCCGCTCCCTGAGTAATTAAGGATTGTACGGCGTCGGCGAAACCGTTGAAATTGCAACAAAAACAACTTCCGGCAACTTCCAAAACTCCTTTGCCGATACGGCTTAACAAGCGAGTATCAACGAGTTCAGGGGCTTGATCGTTTGTAATCAGACCGACGGATTGTTGTTTTGCGGTCAGTTTTTTGGCTGTTTCCGCAAGAAGGGTCGTTTTGCCGCTTCCCAAAAAACCGCCCACTAAAATCAGTTTAGTCATGTTTTCACCTTTTTGTTAAAATGGATAAAGATATTTAATGTTCCAAGTGGTTGAAAGACGATACAAGTACAATATACATGATAAAGTCTTATATGGGAATATGTCCTGTAAAATTTTTTAACAATTTTAAAATTTATTAAAAGGGGTTCGATTAATGAAAAACTTCTTAATACAAGGTTTCGGGGTTATTATATTTGGAATGCTTGTTCCTATGGTTTCTGCGGGGATTTTTGAAGAGTGCAGTCCGTGTGAGGTTGTTTCCGATGACTTTGAAATTGGTTGTAACGAAAAATCACTTTGGGATTTTGGCGGTTGGTTGGATGCGGGAGTGATGGCTAACGAATACGGTCAGAGAGACGAATACACTGCTACTGGTCTTGATATTAATTCCGGTAACACTGGTCATCTGAAAAATGCCAAACACGCTTCTTATCAAATGAACCAGGCATGGCTTTTTCTTGGTAAAAGACTGAATCAGCGCGGTTTTGATTTTGGCGGACGTGTTGATTTTATGTATGGTGTTGATGGTCAACATTTTCAGGCTGCTGGTCTTGGTTATGAACCGGGAACCGGAAAACGGTGGGGCGAAGGTGATTATTACGCTGCATTACCGCAACTTTATGTGGAAGCGGGATACAAAAATTTAAGTGTGAAAGTTGGAAAATTCTTTACGCCGATGGGACTTGATTCTTCTTGTTCCCCCAATCGTTTTTTCTATACAACTTCTTACGAAAATCAATCGTACATTGATTTTGGTGGTATTTTAGCAACATGGGACATATCAAAAAAGCTGAATATTTTCGGTGGTTGGGTCAATGGCGAAGGGAATTTTTTTGACGGTGGTAACCGTAACGCCTTTCTTGGCGGTTTGAGTTACAAAATTGGATTACATACCAAACTTGATTATTCAACACTGATTGGCAAAGATGATGGGATTCGCCAATATTTTGTTAATTCGTTGGTTGTACGGATCAACCTAGACAAATCGTGGGATTATGCGATTGCGTGGCTTCTGCGGAACGAAGAAAATGATCTTGTTCCGAATATTCATTTTGGCAGGTATGGAATCAATCAGGAAATATTTTATAAACTTAATTCGCATTGGACATTGGGTGCAAGAGCGGAATGGATGAAGGATTACAGTAACATTCGCGGATATGACTATGATGTTTATGCGTTTACATTCGGAGTTAATTGGAAACCGACCGGATTTCTTACTATCCGACCGGAAATACGGTACGACAATTATAACGGAGAAAAACCATTCAATCGTACAAAAAGTAAGGGACTTGATTGGAAAGACGATCAGTTTTTGTACGGATTTTCTGGTTATATCCGGTTTTAACTATTGCTAACCGTTCACGCAAAATTTGTAAAAGATAAGCGGCTTTTCATCAAAAAGCCGCTTTTTTTAGTAAATATTTCAGTGAAATTTTTCGTTGAAATTAATTTCGTTAGTCAAAAACCGAGAACAACAGATACGAAAAAAATACCGATAAACAGTTGACACTCATATCGGATTTTCAAATTTTGACACCGAATTATTGTAATAAAAATAAGTTGTCTCTAATTGGATTTCAGGAAGCAATACTTGAGCAACCGTAATAACGTCTCATTCGCATAACAAGCAACTCCTAAAAACTGCTTCATAAAAAATTTTGATCCTTGAAAGATAAAGACGAATGACAAATTTTTTAGATGAATACATTGATCTACGTGATTTTTGTTATATTTGTACTCACAAATCGGGTAAAATTTTTATAACACGATTGATAAAAGAGAGTTAGCCCAAATAACCTCTGTAACTTCGGTTAAAACCACAAAATTATTCCGTTTCAGTAACGGAAGATGGATTGAGATCGCTTGTTGACGGCGGTTTTCCAGCGGAAAGAACAACCTGACTCGGTCGGACAACACGATCATGCAACCGAAAACCGGTTTGTACTTCTTCAATTATCGTATTGACCGGATGTTCTTCGTTAGGAATTTGCGCAACAGAAGCATGGAAGTTCGGATCAAACGCCTTATATTTCGCGTCAATCTTTTCACAATGGAATCGAGTCAGGATATCAAGAAATTGTTGATACACCAATTGAACGCCTTCAACAAGCGATTCGAGATGATGCGTTTTGTCAACCGCTTCCAACGCACGACCAATATTGTCCCAAACAGGAAGCAATTCCCGCATTAAATCAAGATTGGCATATTTTCGTTCTTCAGCGGCTTGCCGATTGGTTCGCGCACGAAAATTTTCCAAATCCGCCAATGCACGAAGTGATCGGTTCTTTGACTCGTCAAGATCAATACGAAGTTGTTCCAACTCGGAAAGTTGTTCGTTTTCGTGTTGACCTTCATTCGGTTCCGTTTCCGGATCACTAATTAAATCGATATGTTCGTCCGTCATAGTTATTCTTTGTTTTTATTCTCAGTGTTGTCTTTTTTTTCGTTGAAAAATTCTGAAACAAAATCACTGAGTTTACTGAAAAAATTCTTACGTTCCGGCAAAAGGTGTTCCCCTTCCAAATCCGCAAGTTTACGGAGTAATTCTTTATGTTCCGGTTTTAGTTTTCGCGGAACTTCAATATAAACCTGAATAAGCAAGTCCCCAGAAATATTCCGGCGCGGTACAGGCATTCCGCGACCACGTAACGTAATAACATCGTTGTTTTGCGTACCGGACGGAATCGGCATTTTTTCAGGACCGTCCAAAGTCGGTACTTCGATTTCCGCTCCCAACGCCGCTTGAGCGTAACCAATAGGAACACGGCAAATCAAATGTTGTCCGTCCCGCTGAAACAACGGATGCGGTTTAACAGTTACAAAAACATAGCAATCGCCCGAAGGTCCGCCTTCGGGACTCTTTTCGCCTTCACCCTGTAATCGTAACCGTGTACCGGTATCCACTCCGGCGGGAATTTTGATTTCCCGATTAACCGTTCGCGGAATTAAACCGCTTCCCCGACAATCGGAACACGGGTCAGTAATAATTGTACCGGCTCCGCGACAACGGGGACAAGTCGTCTGAATAGAAAAAAATCCGGTCGATTGAATAATTCGTCCTTGTCCGCCGCAATAGGAACAACGTTCCGGAACCTTACCCGGTTTGGAACCTGTACCGTTACAAGTCGAACAAGTTTCATGTCGGCGAAATGTAATTTCTTTTGTAACACCGCGAGCAGCTTCATGCAAATCAACCGTTAAATCGCAACGAATATCATTCCCAGCCGCAGCCTGCCGCCCACGTCCTCCGCGTCCGCCGCCAAAAAATTGTCCGAAAATGGAATCGCCAAATAAATCTCCAAAAGCTCCGAAAATATCATTAACGTCGCGAAATTGTGATCCGCCGCCATTCGCATCAAGACCTGCATGACCATATTGATCGTAAATCGCCCGCTTTTCGTCGTTGCTAAGAACTTCATAAGCCGTAGCGCAAAGTTTAAATTGTTCAACCGCTTGGGTGTCGCCCGGATTACGGTCGGGATGATACTTCATCGCCAGTTTGCGGTAAGCACTGGAAATCGCATCTTTACTCGCATTTTTCGTAACTCCAAGAACTTCGTAATAATCGGGTTGAGACATGGTTCCTTCAATTATAGAATTTTATATTTTGATTTGATATATTCTTCAGCACTTTGTATCATAATTCCCTGTTCATTATAATCTTTTTTATTTCGTGTTATTTTGTGTGGTTCGTGTTGTAAAAAAACCACTGAATGATTATGAAAGTAATTCTTATAAATTACGATTATTTTTTATATTCTCTGTTTTCCCTTCCCTGCCTTATTGCTTCCAATATTTCATGAATTTAACAATTCCTCATCAGTTATTGAAAAATCCGTAGCAAATTTTACTTTAGCTTTACCTTTTAACGTACCCAATTCTCTTTTTTTTATTTTTTTCCAAGTTTGGTAGGGAACGATGATAGCGATAGTTTCATTTGTTTTTCCGCGTGAAATCGCTATTTCATTACCGGCTTCCACTTCTTTCAAAACATTGGAAAAATGAGTTTTGGCTTCATTTAATTGTAATGTTTTCATTTATAATCAAATTCGGTCAAATTTATATTTAGTTAGATTTACACATGACGTTAATTTTGATTTCACTATTTGAAAAATAACCGCACAACATTTTCATGCTGTGCGGTTGAGAAGATTGATCTATTGATGTGATTTATATGACCGCACCATAGATATCGTTTTTGTCTTCTTTTTTGTAATCGGTAACAAGCGTTTCGGTTGTCAACATCAAACCGGAAATACTTGCGGCATTGGTCAGTGCGGTGCGAACCACTTTAAGCGGATCGATAATTCCCGACTTAAACATGTCAACATATTTTCCGGCGTTGGCGTCATAACCGGTATTGGTTGGTTTTTGCAACACTTCGTCGGCAATAACCGAACCGTCAAGACCGCAATTTTCAGCGATTTGAATCATTGGTTTTGCCAAAACGCGCAACACAATATCAACACCGACTTTTTCGTCACCTTTCACGGTGCCGCGAACTTTTTCAACCGCTTCCTTACAACGGAGCAAGGCAACTCCACCGCCGGGTAAAATACCTTCTTGGGCAGCTGCACGGGTTGCGTGAAGAGCGTCTTCGATTCGGGCTTTTTTCTGTTTCATTTCGGCTTCGGTATTCGCTCCAACCTGAATCACCGCAACTCCGCCACTCAATTTCGCAAGACGTTCCTGAAATTTTTCGCGGTCATAATCGCTTTCGGTTGTTTCGATTTGTTTTTTCAACAAATCAATCCGGGCTTTCAGTTCATCTTTCTTCCCGCCGCCTTTGACGATCACTGTTGCGTCTTTATCAACAGTAATTTGTTGCGCTTTACCGAGTTGTTCCAGCGTAACACTTTCGAGTTTAATTCCGAGATCTTCGCTGATAACCACTCCGCCGGTCAGAATAGCAATATCTTGTAACATCGCCTTACGACGGTCACCAAAACCGGGAGCCTTAACCGCAGCAACATTGAGAACTCCGCGCAACTTGTTGACAACAAGCATCGTCATCGCTTCGTTATCGACATCTTCGGCAATAATCAAAAGCGGCTTCATTGATTGCGAAACCTTTTCAAGTAACGGTATCAATTCCCGAATATTACTGATCTTTTTTTCGTGCAATAAAATCAGAGCATTTTCCAGAACACAATTCATCTTGCTCGTATCGTTAATAAAATACGGCGAGATATAACCTTTATCAAATTGCATTCCTTCGACAACTTCATAAGTTGTTTCAGCGGTTTTTCCTTCCTCAACTGTAATGACTCCGTCGTTTCCAACAGCTTCCATTGCTTCAGCGAGAAGGTTACCGATTTCAGTATCGTTATTGGCGGAGATAGCTCCGACATTAGCGATTTCCTGCTTTGTTGTTACAGCTTTAGTAAGCGCGGAAAGTTGCTCGACCACCGCATCCACTGCTTTGTCGATACCGCGCCGCAACGCTGTCGGATTCGCTCCGGCAGCAATATTTTTGAGACCTTCTTTGAAAATAGCACGAGCAAGAACTGTTGCTGTCGTGGTGCCGTCTCCTGCCTGATCGGAAGTTTTTGACGCCACCTCATTGACCAGTTTCGCCCCCATATTTTCAAAAGGGTCTTCCAGTTCAATTTCTTTACTGACACTGACTCCGTCTTTGGTTACCGTCGGACCGCCGTAAGATTTGTTCAAAATAACGTTACGACCTGTCGGTCCCATCGTTACAGCGACGACATCAGCCAGTTTATTGACACCGTCCAAAATTTTCTTTCGGGCATCATCACTGAAAATAAGTTGTTTTGCCATAATATTTGTTAATAATGATAGTTATTGTTAATTTGATAGTAAATAGTTGGAGACAACAGGTAATAGTGAATAGTAAATAGTGTTATAAAAAATTCGGTGATTTTCCGCTATCTGCTATTCACTACCAATCCGTCACTACTTAACAACTTTAGCGAGAACATCGGATTCACGCAAAATTTTAATTTCTTGTCCATCAATTTCGATATCACTACCGGAATATTTACCGTAAATGACTTCGTCACCAATGGCAACACTTAACGCTGCCCGTTCACCGGAATCCAGCAATTTGCCAGGACCAACCGCTATAACGGTTCCGCGTTGGGGTTTTTCTTTAGCGGTGTCTGGAAGAAAGAGACCGCCGGCAGTTTTTTCTTCTGCCTCAACTGGTTGAACGACAATACGATCATCCAATGGTTTCAGGTTAATTTTTTTACTCATAGTTTAGTTCCTTTCAAAATAAATAATATATTTGGAGTTGTTTGTTAAATTGATTATTGACTATTGAAAATCGGCAATGATTGTTTCGATTTTTCTCGTGAACGACCTTTTCGGTTTTCTGTTATCAATTTTCAGTTATTTAATTACTAGGTATTTAGAGTTTAGAATCCCATGCCTCCCATACCTCCCATTCCGCCCATGCCCATTCCTCCCATTCCGCCGCCCATTCCGTCCATTCCGGCACCGGGTGGTGGCGTGGCGGGTTCATCTTTCGGAATATCGGTAATGGTGCAAGAAGTAGTCAAAAGTAATCCCGCAACACTGGCAGCATTGGTCAACGCCGTTTTGACAACTTTAGCCGGATCGATAATTCCCGCTTCAAACAAGTCGCCGTAAACATTTTTCTCCGCGTCATAACCATCATTTTTGCCTTTCATTTGACGAATCCGGTTGACAACAACTGCTCCGTCAATTCCGGCATTTTCCGCAATACCTCGAACCGGTGTGTCAAGGATTTTTTTGATGATTTGGACACCAAACTTTTCATCGCCAACCGCTTCGACTTTTTCAAGAGCCTTTTCACTGCGAAGCAAGGCGACACCGCCGCCGGGAACAATTCCTTCTTCGAGAGCAGCTTTTGTGGCGGCGCGGGCATCTTCGTACAGATATTTACGTTCTTTGAGTTCGGTTTCTGTTGCGGCACCGACATTGATTTGAGCAACACCTCCGGCAAGTTTTGCAAGCCGTTCCTGTAACTTTTCTTTGTCATAGGAACTGGTGGTTGTTTCGATTTCGCGTTTAATTGCTGCAACACGTCCTTCGATTTCAACTTTTTTTCCCACTCCGCCGACCATCGTGGTATTTTCCGAAGTAATCGTAATCTTTTTACAACGTCCGAGATCGGTCAATTTTACCGCATCCAGTTGAACGCCGAGATCTTTGTAAATTGCGGTTGCGGCGGTCAAAATCGCGATGTCGCCTAACATAGCCTTGCGGCGATCTCCATAACCGGGTGCTTTCACCGCGCAAACATTTAAAAGACCGCGAAGTTTGTTGACAACAAGAGTGGCAAGTGCTTCACCTTCGATATCTTCGGCGATAATGAGGAGTGGTTTACTCTGTTTTGAAACAGCTTCGAGTAAGGGGATTAGTTGTTTGGCGTTGGAGATTTTTTCTTCGTGTACCAAAACAAGAGCATCTTCGAGTTCAACGGTTTGTTCGTCGGGATTGGTTACGAAATGCGGGGAGAGAAAACCGCGATCAAACTGCATTCCTTCAACAACTTCGACGTATGTCTCGGATTGTTTACCTTCTTCGACGGTGATAACACCATCTTTACCAACTTTAACGAATGCTTCGGCTAAAATTTTACCGATACCGGGATCATTATTTCCGGCGATAGCGGCAACTTGTTCGATTTCTTTTTTATTTTTTTCACTGACGGGAGTGGCGAGTTTTGAAACTGCCTCACAAATGGCGGCGGCTCCTTTGGCAATTCCACGTGAAAGAGCCATTGGATCGGCTCCGGCAGCGATCATTTTGAGACCTTCGAGGTAGATCGATTCGGCGAGAACAGTTGCGGTGGTTGTTCCGTCACCGGCGATGGTATTTGTTTTTGATGCTGCTTCTTTAACGATTTGGGCACCCATATTTTCTTCAGGGTCATTTAGCGTGATTTCTTCGGCAACGGTCACGCCATCCTTTGTAACTTTTGGTGCGCCCCAACCTTTATCGAGAACAGCATTTCGACCTCGCGGACCCAAGGTGCTTTTAACAGCTCGGGCTAATTTAGAGACACCGACAGCCAACGGTTGTCGGGCGGCGTCATCAAACGACATTTTCTTGGACACGTTCTGTAACTCCTTTGTTTGAAGGGATCAGATAACAGGGGTGGAGAAATACGGGCAAACAGACAATTCTATTCCCATATCATTTTCCTCCACACTGGCAGTACATACAATTTTATCTGATAACAAATGCAAGTTTTATGCCAAAAAAACAAGTCGTTATAACTCCAATAAAATCAAGAACATCCGTCTTTTTCAAAAAACCAAACGTCTGCCAAATTGACAGTTCCTTCTTTAAATTATGGCTTAATAATCTCTGATAAACGGTAACCGTTCACACTGACGTAGAATAGTTAATAGTGGGGAGTTGATAGTTGATAGTTGATAGTTGATAGTGGATAGTGTCGCAATGCGGATTACAACCGAAACGGTATTCCTCCGCCTGCGAACTCTCCACTCTCCACTCTCCACTATCCACTATCCACTATCAACTATCAACTACTCACTTGACCTGCGGTTAAGAAAATTACACCCCTTTTGGGGTGAAGAAGAAAAATTAAAAACGCGACTGAATAGATACGTTAAAAGTCTAATTACCATTTCTAAAAATATTATTTTAACAAAAATTCTATTGAATAAATGTAACTATTCAGTATCTGCGATGTTTGTAATCTATCAGTGGACTATTCGTCAATTTGTTTACCAATGGACTCCAAAGGCAGGCAACGTTTCGCCGAAGTGTTTTCACCCACCGCCTTTTATCGCACCAAAAATTCATCTTATTTCAGAAAAATATAACAACCCATTGACCCCAAGTATTGCTCCGGTTAAGATTGAAAAAAGTAAAAAAATGTTTTCGATTTTGATTTATCGACAAAATAATGTAGTGAAGATATTTTTAATTTTCGTATATGTAAATTTCAAATCTAAATAGACTGTTACGGTTATTCGTTTTACCCGATTATAAATCTCGTTCACGGAAGCATTACTCGAATATGAAGTTTCTGATTTAATGCAGTTGGTAAAACCGGAACAATAATAAATGTTAGTTCAACTGACCATAATTGTAGTAACGGTTTGTTTTGTTCTTTAATCACGCATTTATTTTTGATCACGTAATGATGAAATTAATCGTGTAAAATTAATATCAAAAACAGATAATTACCATAACAAAAAACTAAAATAGCAGGAGAAGTTTTTTATGTTCAATTTATGTATCAACAAAAACAAATCTGTA
The DNA here is from genome assembly GCA_031283515.1 of Planctomycetaceae bacterium. GTDB lineage: Bacteria > Planctomycetota > Planctomycetia > Pirellulales > Thermoguttaceae > WRKP01. Next base: position 14,278 of record JAITBS010000062.1, on the reverse strand, counting down.
AATTTATTCCAAAGAATATTTTTAATCGGAATTTTCTTTGTCTTCTTATTTTTTGCCGTCTTACCAATAGACACACAAATCGCCGGAGCAACAACCGAATTAGTCCAAAAAGCTGTTCCGGTGTGGGCGGAAGGACGTGAGAAGGAGATGAATTTAAATCTTGGTTTTCGCGGTGTTTTTCAAGGAAACATCGGTCAAAATGTGAAACTGAAAATCACAGCATCAACTTTGTACCGTGTGTTTGTCAATGGAACATTTGTCGGTTCGGGACCGGCACGAGCAGCACATGGATATTTTCGGGTTGATGAATACGATGTTAGTAAACTTGTTAAATCCGGCGAAAATATTGTTGCCGCCGAAGCCGCCGGTTACAATATCAATACCTATTACACTCTCGATCAACCCTCATTTTTGTTGGCAGAACTTAATGTAAACGGCAAAATAACACTTGCTACAGGCGACAAAGATTTTGAAGTTTTCAGATTACCGGAACGAATACAAAAAGTTGAACGTTACAGTTTTCAACGTCCGTTTACGGAATACTATCGTATGACGGAAAATTACAACAAATGGCACACGTCAACAACAATCACTCCCCAATCACTAAACAATACAACCTCCGAAAAAATAAAACTGACAACATTTCCCGCAGTAAAATTGCTTCCGCGTAACATATTGTTACCCGATTTTAATATTTTTGATCCTGTGTCTGTTTATGCCAAAGGAACCGTTAAAATCGTTTTACCTCAAAGTTACTACAAAGACAGGTCATTGACACAAATAAGCCCTATCTTCAAGGGTTTTACGGAATCAGAACTTGAAGTAGTCCCGTCGCAACGGATACAGGAAGTTGTTACGGAAACAAAAGAACTCCTCAACAAACCAATAACGGAATTGAAGATTTTACCGTTGAAAACAAATGAATTTTATATTTACGATTTCGGGATTGATTATTCCGGTTTTATCGGTGCAAAAATAACATGTAACAGTCGAACAAAATTGTATTTTTATTTTGACGAAATCGTAACAGATGGTGATGTCAAAACAAAACAACGTCAGAATGATATCAACAACCAAGTCGTGTATGAATTGGAACCGGGAGTTTATGATTTGGAAACTTTTGAATCGTACACTTTTAGGTATTTGAAAATAATTGTATTGGACGGAGATTGTCAAATTGAAAAAGTGTATCTTCGCGAGTTTGCGTATCCTGAAAACAAAAAGGCAACTTTTCACTGTAACAATTTCAAATTGAATGCTATTTTCGCCGCCGCCAAACAATCGTCACGACAAAACGCATTGGATATTTTCATGGATTGTCCATCGCGTGAACGAGCGGGTTGGTTGTGTGACAGTTATTTTGCGGCAATTATGGAGAAGGAATTTACCGGTTATTCGGCGGTTGCGCATAATTTTTACGAAAATTATGCTCTTCCCGAAAGTTTCAAAAATTTACCCGAAGGAATGATACCGATGTGTTATCCTGCCGACCATAACGATGGTAATTTTATTCCGCAATGGTCGTTGTGGTTTATTCTGCAAATTGACGACTACCAACAACGCGGCGGTGATCCTTCGCTGATAATTCAATTGAAACCAAGAATTGAAAATCTTTTGAAATATTTTGCAACATTTGAAAATGAAGACGGTTTACTTGAAAAACTTGCGGGATGGAAATTTGTTGAGTGGTCAAGAGCCAACAGTTTCGTGAACGACGTCAATTATCCGACGAATATGCTTTACCGTGCGGCATTGAACGCAGCCGCCCACTTGTACGGTAACACCGATTGGACAAAAAAAGCGGAACAAATAAAACAAACAATTCTCCAACAATCTTTCAACGGTAACTTCTTCATCGACAACGCCATACGTAAAGATGGAAAATTAACACCAACAAACAACACCACCGAAGTGTGCCAATATTATGCGTTCTTCTTCAATATTGTTACACCGGAATCGCATCCTGAACTTTGGAAAAAATTGATTACGGAATTTGGTCCTAAGCGTAACGATACTGTTATTTATCCGGCGGTTTTTCGTGCCAATGCATTTATGGGCAATTATATGCGTATGGATATTCTTTCGCGTTACGGTTTGCAAAGTCAGTTATTGCGGGAGGTTCAGGATTATTTTTATTCGATGGCGGAGCAGACGGGTACGCTTTGGGAACACATGCAGCATAACGCGAGTTGTAATCATGGTTTTGCTTCGTATATTGGGCATGTTTTGTATTGTGATGTACTTGGTGTTAGCCGGATTAATTATATCGACAAAGAGATAACGATTCGTTTTACTGATCTTGAACTTGACAATTGCAGCGGGGCAATACCAATTGGTGAAGATGTTGTGGAGTTAAAATGGACGCGTTCCGGTAATCAGATCAACTACGCCCTGAAAGTTCCCAAAGATTACAAAGTAAAAATACAAAACGATACAAAAAATGCGGAAATACGACAAGTTACAGATTGGCATTAACCGGAAATGTAACTATTCACGCCAAAAAAATAGACAATGAAATTTTCAGAGTTGAAATTGCAAGGTACGTATAAAATTGATCTTGAACCGCATGGTGATGAACGTGGTTGGTTTGCGCGGTTGTTTTGTGCGAATGAGTTGAAAGAAATCGGTCTCACAAAACCAATTGTCAACATTAATCTTTCCTACACGCAACAAAAAGGAACAATACGCGGGTTACATTTTCAATATCCGCCTGATTGTGAAATCAAAATTGTAAAATGTATTCGCGGGGTGATTTGGGATTGTATGGTTGACATCAGAAAAGATTCGCCGACATTTCTCCAATGGGATGCGATAGAATTGAGTTCGGCAAACAATAAAATGATTTATATTCCTGAAGGTTTTGCTCATGGATTTCAAACATTGACCGAGGACACAGAACTCCTCTATTTTGTAACAGCGTTTTATTCACCGAAAAACGAAGACGGTTTACGTTTCGACGATGCTCAATTGCATATTGACTGGCAACTCAAAGCAACTGTTGTTTCGGAACGCGACAGAAAACATCCTTTACTTGCAGAAAAAAAAGATTGGAAAGGAATTATACTTCCTGTACTTTAAAAGATGAAAAAAATTTGTTCATCAAACGTTGGCTACAATCTTCAATAATACCATAATCACTCACTCTACTTTGAGTACTTGAAAAATAGTGTAACTACTCACAAAATTAATCAATCTATAACCGTAGGTCGGATAATCTTTCAGAAAATTATCGCCAGACCGTTCGATTTTTTATTCGTAAACAAATTGTACATTATCTTGTTATTGTTTAGTTACGTTATTATTGTCAATTATTTTTTATCGGGACAGCAGCATCATGGGTTAATTGCCTTATCGAAATAATAAAAGCAACCACAAGAGGAACACAAGCTCCAAACCACGCCAGTGGGTTCGCAATACACGCCCCCAAATAACCCCAGTAATGCGTCAAAATTAATGCCGCAAAAATACGCATTACCAATTCCATTATTCCAGCAAGCGTCGGAACCACGTTTTTTCCCAACCCCTGAAGCGAATAACGGAAAATAAATAAAAGCGATAGAATAAAATACATACTGCCATTGACTATCAAATATTTGTGCGATAACATAACCGCATTGGGATTCGCCGTGATAAAAAACTCCGAAAAATAATCACCGTAAAAAATTAAAATCAATCCAATCAGAATACTATACGAAACAGATATGACAACACATTGAAAAACACCATTACGGATTCGTCCAATTTTTTGAGCTCCGTAATTTTGAGCCGTAAATGTCGCCATCGTTATCCCAAATGACATGAGCGGCAACACCGCAACCATGTCAATTCGTTGCGCCGCAGTAAACGCCGCCACAGGAACCGCTCCCAGTTTGTTCAACGCAAATTGCAGTACAACAACCCCAATCGCAATAATCGAAAGTTGAAAACCCATCGGTAAACCAATCCTGAGATGTTCCCATAATTCACCATAATCAAATTGCCAATCGCTTTTTGTTAATTGAAACACAGAACCCTTTTTCAAAATATACGGCAAGCAAAGTAAACCAGAAACAAGTTGTGCCAATACAGTTGCCAACGCCGCACCTTGCACCCCCATTTTTAAACCACAAATAAAACAATAAACAAGAATAATATTCAGAACACTAGAAATAATCAGAAACCAAAGCGGTGTCTGACTATTGCCAACCGCACGTAAACTGTTGGACAATACATTGAACAACATCGAAGTCGCCAAACCATAAAAAATGATAACAATAAATTGATAAGCATCCTCAAAAATTTCCGGCGGCGTCCGCATCAAACTCAGCAACGGACGAGCAAATATCACACCAATAATCGTCAAAATGATCGCCATAAACGCACCAAGTATGAGATTGACCACAAAACTTCGGCGTACCCCAGCCATGTCCCCAGCTCCAAACCGTTGAGCCGTAATAATCGCCGTACCAGAAGTAAAACCAAAAATGTAACCAATCACCAAAAACATCAGGCAACCCGTACAACCAACCGCCGCTAAAGCATTCATCCCAATCGTCCGACCAACAATAAATGTGTCCGCAATATTGTAGAATTGCTGGAAAAGATTCCCAATAAGCAAAGGAATCGTAAAAAGAACAATTAATTTTATCGGACTGCCTTGTGTGAGGTCTTTGATCATAGAACCTAAAAATAAAACCGGACTAATTATTCGCTGGAATTTTGTAACTGCGTCTCAAACAAAAATATACTTCTTCATTTTTTCCATGACAATCGTAAAATCAAGCGGTTTACCAATGTGATCATTCATACCAACCGCAATACATCTTTCAATATCTTCACGGAAAACATTAGCCGTCATCGCTACAATAGGAATTGTTTTGGCTTGGGGTACGTCCAACGCACGAATCGCCCGAGTTGCATCCACTCCATCCATTTCCGGCATCTGCATGTCCATAAAAATCATGTCATATTGATCCGGAAATGCTGCAAATTTTGTCAATGTTTCCAAACCATTTTCCGCACAATCAATCTCCACTTTGGTAATTGCCAATTGAGCTTTGACAATTTCACGGTTAATCTTCACATCTTCCGCAAGCAAAATCCGTTTGCCCTCAAAAATACCTTCGTGACTCGCCTGTTTTTGATCAACACTCTCCTTAACACCAAGATAAGCGTTCAGACAATTGACAATCATTGAAGCAAACACCGGTTTCTGCAAAAAACGATCAACTCCCGCCGCTCGTGCCTCCGTCTCAATAAGACTCCATTCCGTTGCCGAAATCATCACAATGACCGACGGATCAGTTCCCCGCTTCTTAATTTGGCGTGTCAGTTCAATACCGTCCATCTCCGGCATCTTCCAGTCAACAAAATAAATATCGTAACTACCATTCGTATTGATCAATTGATACGCTTCCTTGCCCGAAGTCGCTACATCACAACAAATATGGAGTTTTTCTGTAAGAAGCGAAAAATATTCCAAAACTTCGGGTGAATCGTCCACCACCAATAAACGAAGATTATCAAGAGCAACACCGGGCCGTAAATAACTGGCGTTTTCGTTACTTTTTCGTTTTGCTTGAATTGTGAACGTAAATGTTGAACCTTTATTGGGTTCGGAATTGACCCAGATTTTTCCTCCCATCATCTCAACAATCTTTTTCGAAATCACCAATCCCAGTCCTGTTCCGCCGAATTTACGGAAAGTACTCTTGTCCGCCTGAACAAAAGAATTGAATAACCGCGATAACTGTTCCGGTGCAATACCAATTCCTGTATCAGTTACTTCAAACTTGATCTCACATAGATTGTCTTGTTCCCCTAAAAGTTCCGTGTTCAAACGAATTAAACCGCCTTCCGGTGTAAATTTAATCGCATTGGCAAGAAGATTGGTCAAAACTTGCGAAAGACGCTGCTCGTCTGTTTCAATAATCGCCGGCAAATACGGGTCCACACGCGCTACCAATTCCTGATGACGTTCCTCAACTCGGAAACTAACAATATTCGCAACCCGTTGCAGAATCTTCTCCAAATGACAATCCACAAACGATAATTCAAATTTGTTCGCTTCGATCTTGGACATGTCCAAAATATCATTGATAACACCAAGTAAATGCGTCGATGCTTCCTCAATTTTAGAAAGACAATACATTTTTTTTTCATTGTCGTCGGAGGAGATGGCAATGGTGGTCATTCCGATAATGGCAGTCATTGGTGTTCGGATTTCGTGCGACATATTGGAAAGAAAAGTGCTTTTTGCCAGATTCGCTTGTTCGGCTTCATTTTTTGCCTGTTCCGCTTTTTCCTGCATCTGGCGAATTTCCGTGATGTCATTCAACACCATAATCGAACCTTCAAAACTAATCTCAGAATAACGTATAGAAACAAATTGGAGTTTGTAACGCCGATATCCTTTTTTGTCGATGTCGAGACTGACTTCACATTCCAATGAACCCTGCGATTTTGTAACAGTGGACAATTGAGATTCCCAATCGTCCACCCATAACTTATCGGCAAATTGATAGAACACTTCCCGAAAATGTTTTCCCCTGATCGCTGTAAAATAAGGAATGTTCGCTTGTACCAGAAATTTTTTTGTGCAATATTCAATATGCCCCTCTCTATCCAGTAACAGAATAATATTGAGGCTGTTTTCCAGAAGCAATTGCATATATTGTTCTTGTTTCCGTTTTTCCAACGCTTGTATCGTTGAAATATTCGCCATTGATGATGCTGCTACTTTATTACGGTCTAATGCCGTCTGTAAACGTACGATTTGCCGTGTGAGTTTCGTATTTTCTTTTTGAAGTTCCTGAATCTGTTTTTGTAAATCTTCTGAAGTCATGTTCTTCTTTCAAAGTCGTAAATACAATTCACGATAAATTAAATTAAAATAAGAGTAATTATTTTGCGGAATTTTTGTTTTTCCGTGTTTATGTCATCCAAACACCGCGTTACTTTCGCTCCAACGGGGCAATGCGTAAAAAATAAAAATTCCGCTGAAATATTACGAAATACTTTTTTCTCCCAATTCCAATTTACTTAAAACACCATAACTGTGTAAGTTAAATTATGGAATCTATTGATTATTTTCTGCTGTTTGTTATAGGCGGGACACATTTCACCGCCGCTGTAAATGAGGGTAAAGGGAATTTTATCGCCGACAATTTCCAATGATTTTTTGATTTCGTCTTCGATATTGGGAATGAGAACCAAAGACCGAGTCAAACAGGGAATAGCAATCATTCCATTGGCTCCGTTTTTTTTAATATCGTCGAGAGCTTGCCGCAAGGTGATTTCGGCGGTTTCTATGATACTGCTGTAATCAATTTCGGCAAAGGTAATTTGTGAACCGATGGGAATTTCACCGCCGCAATAAGCCCCTTTTTCCGAGACATCGTACATACTGTACGCAATGGGAGCTGTTCCGTCGCCCAAATCAACCAACAACGGAAATATACTGACAGCCGCCAGTTTACCGATTTGAACACCGATCTTTTTGAAATATTCTGCTGCGGGCATATCATTGATTTTTTTCACCAAATATTCGGAGGAATCTGTAACAACGGCATATTGCCGTAATATATTACGAGTGGCGATGGCGGTTGTGTAGAATCTTGGTTCGACATTCCCATGCAGGAACAACAAGACTACTTTACGAATATGGGATTCGTTATTTCGGAAAACGTAACTGGATTCGTATTGTAACGCGGTATCATTGGAAAGAGTTCCGAAAATTGGGAGTCCGCCGCTTAATTGATCGAGTTTTTTGAGAATTTTGTAACCGCTCACATCGGCGGTAATAGGTCCCAGTGCAAAAATGAGGGACGGATTGATTTCTGATTTTGAAATATCCGCATAAACATTTTCGATAACAGTATCGCAATTTTCAGGAAGAATGGGTTCGGAGATCGCGGTGGTGAAAGTAACATCATCGCTGGTCAAAACAGTAAGACTTAACTGTTCCATTCCGCCGCCGGCATTGACGGCACTGCCCTGAGTGACACAACCAATCAGGTCAAACGGAAGAGTTCGGCAAAGAGTTTCAATCGTTCCATTGTCCACAAATTCAAAATAACAACTAATAATTCCAATTGTATTTTTGAGTAATTTTTTATCTTTAAGTTGTGACGTGATTTCTTCTACGGCAACATCAATATCATCAACTTCGTTTGTAAATGCGTTAAACATTGTAATCATTGACAACTCCTTAACTTACATAAATGAGGGTTTTACGGCAATCAAAATTTTTACGGCGAAATATTCTTCTTATTTCCATCTCAAACAGAAAACGTTGGTATTTTACCATTCCACTATGTATAGTGTCAAGAGACGAATAATTGTTCTGTTGCCTATAAAATGTGAAATTGCAAATAACATGTAGAATAATAAATAATATAGGGATAAGAACAGATAGTCTGAATTTGTGGTTGTCGTTACAAAACAAAGGTAACGATTCTGCCGCATTTTTCATTTTTTTCTTTACATGAAAAGGTGTGAGGAAGACAAGTTCACCGAATAGTTAGAAACAAACAGTTTGGTTTTTTCCCGATCACCTGCCGGCGATTCCCAGACGTTGTCCGTCATATTTTCCTTCGCGAATGGGTTTCCACCACCATTCATTATCGAGATACCATTGAATTGTTTTAGCGATACCGGATTCGAAAGTTTCTTCGGCAGACCAACCGAGTTCTGTTTCAATCCGATGCGGATCGATGGCGTATCGTAAATCATGTCCGGGCCGATCTTCGACAAACGTTATCAATTGGTGATAGGGACCTTCGGAGGAGGGGTGAAGTTTATCAAGAACATTGCAGATGATTTGTACGACCTCTTTATTTTTACGTTCATTTCGTCCGCCGATATTGTAGGTTTTTCCGGGCGTACCCTGTGTTGCGGCTAAAACAATTGCTTTGACATGATCTTGGACGTAAAGCCAATCTCGGATATTATCACCTTTTCCGTACACGGGCAAGGGTTTACGTTCAAGAGCATTCAAAATGATTAGGGGTATTAATTTTTCGGGGAAATGATAGGGACCATAATTATTGGAACAATTTGTAACAATTACCGGTAATCCGTAAGAATGAAACCATGCTTTCACCAAATGATCGCTACCGGCTTTGCTGGCGGAATAAGGACTTCTTGGGTTGTAGGGTGTTTCTTCGGAGAAGAGTCCGGTTATGCCGAGCGAGCCGTAAACTTCATCGGTGGAGACATGATGAAAGCGAAAGTGTGATTTTTTGTTAATGTCGAGGGTTGACCAATATTTTCGGGTATTTTCGAGCAGGGAGTAGGTTCCTAGCAGATTGGTTTGAATAAATTCGGAGGGTTTATCCAGACTGCGGTCAACATGCGATTCTGCTGCCAAATGAAAGATCATATCCGGTTTAAAATCGGCGATGATTTGGGCAATTGCCGTACTATCACAGATATTGATTTTTTGAAAGCGGTAGTTGGGATGATTGGCAACATCACGCAAGGAGTCAAGATTGCCGGCGTAAGTGAGACAGTCAATATTCAAAACTGTCCAACCAAGACACCCAACCGTGTAACGAACCAACGCCGAACCAATAAATCCCGCTCCACCAGTAATAATAATGTTCATCATGCAGTGTCTGGTTAATAGTGAAAAGTGTCTAGTTATACATTACACGGTAAAAAATGACCACCTATTTTGTCGCGTGATCACCAACGTTAAAAGTTATTTGCCCATCTCATTGCCGCAAAGCGTCATGTTTTTTCATCCTTTCAATAATATTTTAATTCACCTTTGGGGGATGCGAGACTCGATATAATGGACAGTGTAAAAAATTAACATGGATTTGTCAAGTGAGCAACAAAATTATTGGGAAAGATCGAATAGAAAAAATGAGACGTTTGTAACTGTGTGTAGTATAATCTTGCTCCATGCGAGGGTTTATGAGGTGAACTTTCCGATCCGTAGGTTGCGTTTCGCTCTACTTACGGTAATGCACTTCTCGTCCCTGCGGGACTAAGAATTAAATCGTTACTTAACCCCCTCTGAATAATTACAATTCCTCTGAATAATTACTCGGATTGTTACTGAACAGTTACTATTCTTTACTGTTTTTGTTACGGCGTAGAATTTCGTTGGCATGGCGGGAGAAAACGCCGCGAATATCGTTAGCGTAAGTTTCGAGAATTTTTCTGGCTTTACCTTCCGGCGTATCACCGCAACGATAAAGTGTTCGGGCTGCCGAAATTTCGATGATGGATTTATATCGAATAGATTCTGTTGATTCTTCTCCGCTGTTCCGTGCAAACCCTGTAATTCTCGGTTGTTCCAGCATATTCGCAACAACAACCGATGCTTCATTGCCGCCGATGGATTCCAACGCCAACAAACAAGTTCGCGCATGAATCCAACGATAAGAAGGTTGTAAACGTTTCAACTTTTCACCAATAACCGCAACACCGCGTGGATCTTTTGTTCTGCCCAAAGCAAGAATGAGCCGTCCCAGTTCACTGACGGAAAACCCGTGAATTTTGGAACGCACCGCCCATTTGGGTCCCTCATCCCATTCGTCGAACGATTGAACCGCTTCAAGTAAAATATCGGCACCGGTTGGATCATCCAATGCGGCAAGAACTGTTGCATAAACGATTTTATCTTCTTTTTGTGTAGCGTTATCAAACGCTTTTCGGAGTAACGGTAATGATTCTGTCGGATGCCAAAGGACTCGGCAGACATTTTCGTAATCATTGGGCAAGTTTTCGACGATTTCCGGTAATTCCGATTTTGTTGTTTCGAAATTATCCGTATGGTTGGGAACTTCCTGCCGTAAACTGCCAATATCCACTAAATGTTGCTGTACTTTTTTTATATTGATTTTTCGTAATGAAACGCCGTTTTTTAGAGTAGTTGCGGCGATATAACCGAGTGCGTAGCCTTGATTTTGAACATCCGGCTGCATACGGAACACCGCCAACGCATCACGATCACCACTGGACGCCAGACCGGAAACCAGCATTCCGTCAATACCTTTCGGCAGTGAAGCTCGGTAAGGAACGAATGACGGATGAGCACTGTAATAATCGTAAGGAAATTCCAAAACACGATGGCTCATCACACCATGCGAATCGTAATTGGTGTAAACATGAGCAATAGAATCCTCGTAAGTTCGGCAATTCATTTGATCAAGAACCGTAAATTCCGTTTCACCAACAATCCGGCGGCGTTCCCGTGTGTCCAACATTTTCGACAAATCAAAAGCGTGTGAAAATTTTTGTTTGGCATAAACAAAAACATGGGTTGTGTCTTTCATATCGGTTTCATCGACATACATATAATCGGTGTTGGTGTAGGATGTGCCAAGATTTCGCGGCGGCAGTCCGGCTCCTTGAATCGCTAATTCTCTATCATCGGCGGCAAAACGAGTTTCCGCTCCGGCAGCAGCGGCAAGATCGGCATTACCGGTGGAGTCAATCAGTATTTTGGTCAACACCAGTTGTAGTCCCGACGATGTCGCAAGAAGAACTCCTTTAATTCGAACCGGCGGTTCCTCTTTTACCGGATTGGTTTCCGTCAGAACACCACAACCAAGAACTCCATACCAAACATCGACATTTTGTTCAGCCATGGCGTTTCTCCACCAAAACATTCGCTGTTCGATATTCCATGAAGTCTTGCCGTTTTCAACTTCTTTGCTGAAACCGTTACGGAATCCCCAGCAGTAAATCGAAATTGCTCCGGCAGTTCCGACACCGCCAAGATCGTGAAGATATTCAACCAGTAATGTTTTGGCTCCTTGCCTTGCCGAACCGATTGCCGCCGGAACACCGGAAGTTCCGCCACCAACAACGACTACATCGTATTCGCCGATAACCGGAATTTTTTCACCGTGAATTGTTACGGAAGTGATCGGCTGAGCAAACGTTTTTAATCCGGTTAAAATTTCTCTGACTTCACCCGTAACCGCTTGCTTGGTTTCCTTCGGTTGCAAAGAACGGAGTGAGAATTTCATGGAATTATTGACGACGAGTTTTTCGATTTTCTTTATTTCTTCGGAATATTGAACACCACGTTTCCGTGCTTGTGTTACGATTTTAGACAACGGTTCGGATTCGTTTGAACAACCCAATGAGATTGTATCTGCCGTTGTTTGTTGATCAGGATGAAAGGTTGCCAAACGGATTTGCTTTTCCAATTCGGCAAGCGATTTTATATCACCGTTTTGTGCTTTAACCGCAATATCGTCGGGAATTTCAAATTGATACGAAATTAACCGAAATTCACCGGACGACGTTTTGGCATCATTGGGATACGGTCCGTAAAACGGATGTCCGATATATCGTGCAGTTGTCTTTTTCAGCAACGGAAATTTCTGCGGATCAACTTCACGCGGTTCACCGCCAATCACATTAAATTCTGCAACATTTACTCTGTTTAATGCGGAATTGTCGGGCGATTCGGCGGGAGTGTCAAAATGATTGTCGAAACAAATTCGTTTAGCGAACACTGCTTGACGACCGGCACGGTTGGAAATCAACACGCCGCAAATATTTTCCTTTTCGTCCGTTAAATAACCGTTAAGATAAATTCCGTAATAAAATTTCACTCCGGCATCGAACAACGCCTTATCGAGAACCCGTTTAATGTGCATCGGGCGGAGCAATATCGGTTCGTTTTCGTAACTGACAGCCGGTTCGATTTTTGTTTCGAGGTCTTCTTTTGTCGGAAAAATCAGCAATTCGGAAATCAGAATCCGTAACGCTTTCGGAGCTTTGATGGCTTCAATTTTGAGATATTGTGTTTTAACCGGTTTATCCAATTTAAGTGTCAAAGAGGGTCCTGTTGCGGAACCGGCGATTTCGTGTTCCGGTTTAATTTTTTCGGCAATTTTCGTCCAGTTTTCTTTGCCGTCGCCGCTGTAAACATTCATCGAAGTAACCTCAAAATCGTCTTTTCGATAAAAGGTAAACAACGTTATTCCGCCGACTTGCTGTTCTTTTTTCAGATCGACAAGAATTGTTGCGGAACCGTTAATTTGTAGGCTATCCGATTCGGCTCTTTCCGCCAAACCATCAAAAAGACGTTGCTTTTTTCCTTTTGGTACTTCGGGATGTTTGGGATCGAGCGGTTCGATAATTTTGTACGAAAACGGCAGCTTCTTGGCATTGGCAATTAATTTGAGGGCTGTTGGAATGGGTTTGTTTGCTGCCGGATCGTTGTACAACTCTTGAAGTAATATATCGTTGGCAATATTTTTTTCCTTTGGATCGACCCAAAGTTTCAGTGTTGCGGTGAGGTCATCGCCGAGATACGGCAATGGAGTCAAGAGCAGGACATTCGCACCGGTTTTGGACGCTTCGATTGCTGTTGCGATATTCGCCGTGCTTCCGCCGACAACAAGCAAATCAACATTTTCCACAACCGGAACCGAACGATCCGCAACCGTAACAAATTTGTCCTCCGCAAAAAGACAAACCGAAAAAAGAAAACTACATCCAAATAAAATAATGTTTTTCATAGTTTTTTGTTCAAAAAATAATTTGTGAAAATCCGCGTCATTTGCGGACTAAATATCTGCATCTTCAGCGGATTCTGTTGATAAAAATGGACAGTTACCTGAACACGTGTTTATTCTACTTTCTTTTCGTATTTTTTGGAATATCAATTGTTAAAGGTGGTGGATTGGTTTCTTCTTGAAAATGATAATCCATTGTGAAGGTTGGAAAAAGTTCTTTTGTTCCGCGATCTTCACCGAGTGATTCGACGGACTCAACGAAAATCCGATATGCTCCGCCGACAACTCCATATTTTTTCGGAACGGAAAACGAACCATTTTTAATTTCCGCCATAGAACTTTTTCCTGTATTTCCGTTTGTTCCGTCGGGCGTCAACGTGATCATACCTTGAGCAAGCGGTTGACCGTCGTAATTGACGGTTCCTATAACGGAATAAGTTTGTTTTCCGACATTGCAGCCGTTTAAAAATAAAACCAAAGCAAAAGAAAAACAAATACAAATATAACGAATGTTGAAACACATAAAATTAGTTAATCGTTAAAGTTAATCGTTAAAGCGGATAGTAACATAAACGAATTACTATCCACAGAATATTGACAAATGTTTTCCGTTTTCGATTGTTGAATGAAAACAATGAACACGGAATATTCCGGTTAATCCAAAGGAGCGTTTTCACTGCCGTCACGAGTGGCATTGAAAACAACAATACTCATTGCTGTTGAATCCATAATATATCGAACAGAACCATCGGCTAAACCGATATTAACACCGCCGGGATGATTACTGTGATAATACAACGAAGAGTAAA
>JAITBS010000061.1 GCA_031283515.1 Planctomycetaceae bacterium | reverse complement strand
ATCTATTACCGTTGGGGCGACTACGTACACTTTGCTGTCTCTGAAAGAGCCGGTGATATAAAATGTCGGCGTTTCGATTGGGTCGTGTTCTATTACGTTAAGCAACGAAAACATTATTCCCCAATGTCCCCCCCAAAAAATAATATGGTTTTAAAAAATACCAAACCGTTCACGCACAAGAGAAAAATTTCAAAGATATTTTGTTACTTTTTGATAACCTCATTTTCAACCTAATATCTGTACAAAAATTCAACTGAATGATTATGAATATAATTTTTACGAATACACGTGAAATAATCATTTGAATTTTCGCAATTATCCGTGTTTAAAAAATAATTCCGAATTTTAAAAATCTGTGAAAGGTTACGCAAATTTTTCACTGAAAATATTATCCAGATTTTAGTTTTTTACATGACAAATTCTTGTTGTCCGCTTTTACGTAATCGCCAGCAATCGTCTTCGATATGTTCAGCAATATCCTCTAAGACGTTTAAAATTGTTTGGTTTGTTGGCGTTATACCGTTTCGCAAACTTGGCATTATTGCCAGAATAATATCGTCAAAGTGTGCGTTCTTACCTTGCCGTTCGCAACGTATCAGATAACTCATCAGATAATACCGAATCCGTAAATTAATATCAACATGAGTCTTGAAACTTTTACTCAAAGGTATCGAAAATTTTTCCGTGTTTTTGTCATAACTGAATTCTTTTAATAATAATGGCGTTAAATCAGGAAATGCTTTAGACAAAATATCGAGAAATCCTAATTCCAAACCTTTCAATATCAACTCATCATTAATTTGTTCTAACGTTGCGCCATTGTGTTGTGCAATAATGCTTTCAATTGTTTCAATAACGACTTCCGTAATATTCATTCCAAGATTTGCTTTCATCAATGTTCGAGGAATATGGGGTTTACGGAAGTTGATAATCAATTGTCCCGATAAAACTGAAAATGGATTTTGTCGTTTTTTGAAACTTGTTTGTCCATTCTTTTGAGGAACAGCTCCAATGTATTCAAAGCCGCAACTCTCCGCCGTATCAACAATCAGATGCCAAAATTCTGGGTCTTTATGAGCAAACACAAACGAAAGCCACCGTTCATATTTCAGTACGCGAAACATTTCTTTAATACTTTGTGCAATTAGTTTCTTGTAATCGTCTTTTGTCTTTCCATATTCGCCGCCTTCGATTGCTTCTGATTTGTAATCTTCTTCTGAGACATTCAAGTCTAGCCAAGCATTCCACATTGTCGAAAGGTCAAGATACGGTATTTTTTTCCCATAAGGCGGATCTGTATAAATATAATCCACGCTTTCATTAGCAAGCGGTAAATCTGTTGCTGTACCGTGAATAATTTTTACGTTTTTTATAGTATTTTCATTGATGCGTATTTGCATTTCCTGCTTTGCGGCAAGAACTCGTTTATAACGATACTCGAATCCTTGCATTGTATTAATTTCAGTTGGATACGGCGCTTTTCTGTAACGATAATAGACAAAAGGCGCAGCATTACCGCCAAAACCGGTATCTGATTTTACAGACTTACTAATATGATAAGTTTGATTAACGCATGTAATAAGTCCAGAAAACATAAGCATCAACGTTTTGCGTATATTTTCGTTTTCTACTTCCTGAATAAGTGATTTAAGTAAACCAAGTTGAGCTGTTTGTCTTGGACTAAACAATTGGTCGGCAGTCTTCATATCCGAACTTTTCGGTAGTCGTAATGGTTTGGGATGCGGATATTTTTTTAACGCCGCTTTGATTTCATCATTTGTTTTCGGTTCTTGTTTTAGATATTTTTCTTGAATGTTTATAAACGATTCGTGTAGATCGTTTTCATTAACAGGAATAAGTAGCGATTCGACAAGAAAATTAGCAAACGGGTTAATGTCCACATTGATTGCTTGGCGATCTTCCATCAATGCCTCAATTACGGTAACTCCGCTACCGCCAAATGGGTCAAGAATAATATCGCCCGGTCTGCTGTAATTCAAGATATACGCTTTGACAATATTCCACGATTGCTTGGTAAAATAACCATGAACGCCAAAATGCCGGCGCATTGCCCGCTTGCGAACAGGGATTTCATCAAGTAACATTTTTCGGCAATAATTCGTATTGTCAAATTCGACGGTCTTGGTTTCTTTCTGTTTTTCATATTGAAATTTTTTACCTTCGCGGAAACTATCCGGCGAAAGATAACGTTTGAGAATGTTCCAATATTGGTCAATTTCAGATAACGAAAAACGCAGAATCTGTGAGCGATTAAGGTCAGTTTTGAAAAGAGCAAACTCTAAACCATTGCAAAGAACAAAATAATTACTACGGATTTCCCGATGCGAAGCATAAGAAAACGCTTGATCAATAAGAGAAAATTCAGCGATATTTTTTTCGGGAGCTTTTGCTTCAATAACACAAACAAAACATGCGCCAATTTTCAAAACATAGTCGGCGTAATGAGGAGTGGTCTGTTTCTTACTGCCGATTTGAATTTGGATTGTCTTTTCGAGAACGATATTTTCTTCGGTATAACCGAGTTTTTTAACGAGCGGATCAATGATAAATGAACGAACAGCAGATTCCTTAAATTCGGGATCTTTGGCAATTGTATTGAAATCAACGCCTTCAAAAAAATTAGAGCGCGGCATCTTGCTTTAGTTGTGTTAAGCAAGTCAACGTAGTTGCCGATTTTCTTACAATAAAGAAAACAGGAACGCTACGTTGCTTCAAGCGAAATTCTTCTCCGCACAACCAGAGAACTGTGCGCAATCACACAGAAACGTATGCGCAAATGCACACGCCTGAACTCCGCAAGCGTCGGGCATAACGTTCCCTTTCGGGTAACGCAATGCACCCCAACGTTTATTCGTTTTGTTCAACCGGCGAACCGGGTTGTGCTTGAACTCACGAAAGCAAAAACTTGCGATTGATTAAATTATTATACCAACTCGCACTTATAATTTCGGCTTTGAAAAGCCTGCTTTCCAATAAGTAAGCAGGCAACTTCAAACAAAAATTAAAGTACAAGGATTAAAAAATATTTGTAATATATCAGTTGAATTTTCCAAAACGTATTTTAACAGTTTCCGCAAACCTCATTTAAAACCTAATTTTTCTTACTAAACAACCTCAGTAGCAATGAATCCCACCAAAACCAACCTCATTACCTCATTATT
>JAITBS010000046.1 GCA_031283515.1 Planctomycetaceae bacterium | reverse complement strand
CGATACTCTTTAAGTTCGAGTTGCATTGCGCCCCAAAATGCAGGATGCCACGATGTTTTGCCCATACTGGAATACTTAACGTTCTATCGAAATTGGAACGTAATACCACGATTAAGATCCCCATTTTACTTCGAATTGATGCGTTTTCAAGGGACTCCGCGGCAATACTTCGCACGGTTAAACGGAACACTTTTGTTCCGTAAATGTTTCCAATAATTTAGGGAGTCCTCGACAAAATAAAAGGGATTAAGGGTAATTTTTTACCGTGTGAATAACCCCAAAAAACAAAAGATTGGCTCCCGACACCTTCATTTTAACGCCGTCGCAAATTCCTCCAACGAAACACATGTCAATGCAAAATCCACATTATTAATTTGTAAATATTCACGTTTTAATTTTTCGATAAAAAAATTCCGTGAACAGTTACTAAATTTTATCAGGCAATCAAAATTAACAAAATCAAAATTAACAAAAGGAAAATTCTAGTTATGACCATTAAAGAAGTCGGCGAAAAATACGGACTTTCAACAGATACCCTCCGATACTATGAAAAAATCGGATTGATTCCCAATATTAAACGGAATGAAAACAGAATTAGAAATTATTCCGAAAGCGATTGTAATTGGATTGGATTTATAAAATGTATGCGAAACGCCGGTGTTCAAGTCGAGGCATTGACCGAATACGTTAAACTATTTCAACAAGGTGATTCCACTCACTCCGCCCGAAAACAAATTTTAATCAAACAAAAAATTCAATTGTCAAACCGAATCGCCGAAATGGAATCAACTCTCAAATTGCTAAATTACAAAATCGAAAATTACGACAGCCTTCTCAGCCCAACTCAAACAAAATTGAACCTGTCCCATTCATAAATAAATATTGATAATAAAATTCAAACAAATGTCTCTGGAACTTCAGGTTAAAATCCCGATTTCTGTTGAATTTTTACCCGCTTTAACTCAACAAACTCTAAATACTCGAAAATCTTTCTTCAGGAACTATGATAAATTCCCATTGAACTCAATCGAAAAAATTGTTATCCTGCCAATCGAAAAGTAAATTATATTCATTGGCGGGCTCGCGGAAAATTTTACGATTTTTGAAGAACAATGCTTTTTGATCAGGATAATACGATGTTTTTCATGGTTGCAGGGATTGTTATTATCACTGCATCTCTAATATTACATCAATTCAAACGACGAAAACTCGAACTAGAACAGAAAACTAAACGCCGTGAAGCAGCTAAATACGCCCTAGAAATAGAACGGAAACAGCAACTTCAATCAGGAAAAACTGTTAAAGAAAAATCATCCTGCACTGCACCAGATCGCATACCGCTTTCCGATTTGTCCGATAAACAATTCAACGGCGCCTATTCACCTCGTAATATCGCAAAATGGGAAGCAGAAATTCACCAAATCAGCCGCCAGATGATTGGTACGCTTGACTCCAAAATGATCGCTCTGCAAACTCTTACGCAAGAAGCAAACCGAGTTGCAAACCGAATGGAACTGCTACTCGAACGCTTCGAAGAACTCGCCAAAAATCAATTCAACTCGAATTTACAAAATGAAGAACCAACTCAATCTCCCACCAATGAAGAGGAAACTTTATCAAAATTACCAGAAAATCTTCCTAATTTGATACCAGCCGGTACTGCCGAACTTCCCGCAAAATCTCTCGTGTTGAATGATCTTCAACCCGACCAACTTCAACAAACAAATACACATAAAACTCTTGAAACCATTCCCCATGTAACAATCCTTAAAGTAGAAGAAACAAAAAAAGAAAATAAAACTGAAAAATGGACCTCAACCGAATCATTAGGACAACATCTGGCTCCAACTATTGCTCTTTCAACAAATAATCCTTTAACATTCGGCTCTTTAGGTTTACCAGAAGGAAAAATAGATGGAAAATTACCCGAAACACGGAAAGAAACAAAATCTCCGTATTACGAAAAACCAATTTATTCGCAGGAAATAACAAATAACAGTTTACGGAACAGTGTTACGGGAACCGTTGCAAAAATAAAACCATTGCAAAAACAAGAAAATTTGTCATTCAATTCCTTGTATGACGACGAATTGGCAGACAGGGAACATGGGAAAGTTTTTGCCGTCGCCAACTCTTCGACAAATCCACAACCAATAACTGATTCGCATCTCAATTTACAAAAACAAATCGAAATGCTCGCCAATTATGGCTACTCGCCCCGCCAAATCGCCCAAAATCTAAACATCACTGTTGGAGAAGTTGATCTACTACTGAAATTAAAAAGTGAAAAATAATCGCCGGAAAATTTGCAATTTAACAACAAAATAACAAAATAACAAAATAACAATTTAAAAACACTTGTTCCAATACTATTGAAAATCCTATCCTTGTAAAATAAAATACTCATGTTAGGAAAAAATGATTTGGTTATCAAACCGACTTCCGATTTATTCAGTGCCGTTCTTTGGTCAGCACCAAAAAATGAACCAATTTTGCGAAGTGCCATCAATGCCGTACTGAAAAATTGCGGCGCCGTTCCTATTACAAAAGCAACCGTATTAAATCCATTCAATATCTCAAATTTTGTTGCCGATAAACGGCTCATTTTAGATGTTCGTGTTCAAGATGAAATGAAACGGTTTTACGATATTGAAATGCAAACAACACGTCATACGGCTTTCGTAGAACGAATGTTGTACAGCTGGGCGAGTGTTTATGCATCGCAATTACGGAGCGGTGATGAATATTCGGAAATCAATCCGGTTTACAGTATCATTTTTTCAGAAAAAAGTCTTTTTCGAAGAAAACGATGTCATCTCGTTTTTGAAATGCGCGAAAGGAATGAATATGAACTTCTTATGAGTCCGTTTATTCAGATGCATTACCTTTTGCTTGCAGAATTGATAAAAGGGAATTGGTCAGTACTGGATGGTGTTCATCCAGAGTTACAACATTGGCTAATATTTTTAGCTTTCGGTGATAAAAAAAAGGAGAAAGATATGGCAAATTTAGTTGAAGATGATACTAAAGTAATGGCGGCTTATGAAGAATTCCACCGCTTCACTGCTGATCCTGTAATGCGAGAAAAAATCCTTGATTGGGATCGGGCGTTAGTTGACGATTATTTTTTCGGTAAAAGAGCCGGAATTCGTAAAGGTTTCGCAAAAGGTCTCGCAAAAGGTATTGAAAAAGGTCTCGCAAAAGGTCTCGCAAAAGGTCTTGAA
>JAITBS010000043.1 GCA_031283515.1 Planctomycetaceae bacterium | reverse complement strand
CGATACTCTTTAAGTTCGAGTTGCATTGCGCCCCAAAATGCAGGATGCCACGATGTTTTGCTCATACTGGAATACTTAACGTTCTATCGGAATTAGGACTTAAATCGTTTACTACTAAGTTTCCCATTTTACTTCGAATTGCGGTTTTTTCAAGGGACACAGTTTCAATACTTTGCACGGTTAAACATTACGTTTTTTGGTCTGTAAATGTTCTCAATAATTTAGGGAGTCTTCGATGAGATAAAGGGCAATTTTTTACATTTGTAGATTACTACGGAATGGGAATGCTCCCGATCACTACTGAATAGACACAACTCCTTTGTTTAACTGTTGTTGACAAACGGTTCTTAATTGTTACGCCGTACTAATCGTTTTGGTTTAACATTTTGTTTGGGGAGATATTCTTCGTAAACATATACATCATGGACATCTTCGGTATCATACTGAATTTCCGGTTCATTGTTTTTTTCTGGTTGGTCATTGTCCGGCACAACCTCATGACGTGTCCACAATGACAGCAGTATCGGTAAAATAATGATCGACGTAATCAAACAACATGTTACACCAATGACCAAAACCCGACCAAGACTTTGAAGCCCGCGATGAGAAGCAATCATCATACTGCCGAAACCAACCATGGTTGTCAGTGATGTAATCAAAATGGAAGTTGCTGTTGAACCGGTCATTCGGTATAGGCGATGTTTTTTATTACGGTAATCGTGGATCAAATGAACACCGTCGTCAATTCCAATCCCAAGAATTAACGGTAATACAATCATATTTGCGGGATTGAGCGGTAAGTCAAGCCAGCCGAAAATACCAAACATCATGGCTAATCCAAGAAACATAGGAAGTATTGCCGCCAAAGACGCTTTCCAACTTCGGAAATCAACAAGCAGAAAAAACGCAATTGCCCCAAATGCATATAACGCCGCCGTGATAAATCCTTGTTGCATTTGAAGCGATGATTCATACGTTTGTAATGGACTACCGGTTGCTTTGGGATCAACATCACGAACTGCTTTGACGAATTTTTCCATTTCGTCCATATCCCAAATATTCGCTGTTGTGTAAATCCGCATGAGATGTTTACCGCGTTTTCCCACAAAACGTTCGACCAATGATTCCGGTAAGTCTTCGACTGTTGGTGGTTCCGGAATTGCCATTGATCTTAGGGTTTGTAACCGACTCAGCAAGTCTCCGGCAACCGCACTTTGATATTGTAACATTCGTGTCTGATATTCGGAACGGCTCATCCGCCGAATCACTTCACGAATTTCCGAAAGACGTTTTAGGATTACCGGATTTTGTGTGTCGGTAATTTGTGAATCAACCAGAAAACTCTGTAACCGTCCTAATGCGTTACCAACAGTTTCCGGTGCTGCAACCGGAATTTCCGGCGGGCGTTCCGGTAAATATTGTAATAACTGCGACAGTGATTCAATTACCGAAATTTTTTGAATGTCTGTTTCGGGAAACCAGGAAACAATTTCTTCTACTTTTAATTCGGGATATTTCTGTGCAAAAATATTTTTTCGTTTCAACAGTTCTTCCTGAGTATCCGCAATGGAAAGAGCAAACCAAACATTTTTCCCGCCTTGATCGACATCCATATTGAGTAATCGCTGTTCTAATTCGACACTTTCAAGACCTTCGGGTTGTAAATGGAGCAGGTTGTGGTCATACCGAACCTTCGGGGCACCGGCTAAAAGAAACACAAATCCGGCAATAAAAAGAAGCAGTGTTGTTCTTGGGAACCGGAACATCGGGTACAAAAGATCACGAACCTCAAACAACTTGTTTTGTGATGGTTGATGTTTATTTCCGTCAATCAATATTATCAACGCCGGAAAAACCATAAAAGTTGTTATGGCACAAAAAAGAATACCGCCTCCGGCAATAGTTCCTAATTCGGAAATACCGATGAATTCGGTGAAGGATGCCATATAAAATGCGGCAGCGGTTGTGAGTGCGCCGGTCAGAATACCTGGACCGACAACAGTGGCGGTTTGGTACAGAGCGGTTTCTGTGTTCAGTCCTCCACGCCGAAGATCAAGATATCGGGCTAAATAATGAACACTAAAATCAGTTCCCAATCCGATAAGCATTGCCCCGAAAGAAATACTCAAAATATTGAGATGTCCGACAGCCAGTGTGATGTATCCCATTGTCCAGGCAAAAGCGACAATCAGAGCAATTAGAGCGAGCAATGGATGACGGATTCCGCCAAATCCTGCCATAAAAATTGCTCCTACTCCAATCAATGCCAAAATGGACGCTTTTAACATGGCTTCGTTGCTTAGTTCCATTTCGTCATTTTCGAGAATGGGCATACCGGTTAAACCAATACGAATCGACGGATTTTTTTCACGAACTTCGGTAACAATCGAACGAAGTTTACTAATTGATTCTTTTCCCTGAGCGAGTTTTGTTTTGTCGATATCCGCTAATTTGAGCAGTACAAAACCGATAACACCGTTTTGTGTTGGGAAAAGAAAGTAGTTCATATCGTTTGGGCTGCACGCCGCAACAATATCGGGAACCGCTGCCTGAGGTTTCTGCATTGCGGGCCACGGAGAACCGTAACTCGGACTTGATCCGAACGCATTGGCAAGACTCAGAGAAAACGAATCAAGTTCCCGAACTACGTTGCCTATATTACTTTGCGGCGCATTTTTCAACCGATAAGCAAGTGAATCGAGCATGGTGTTGACGGCGAGTTGTTCCCAGTGACCGTCGGTGATTTGTGAGGAATCGGCGGCGAATTGGCGAATAAGTTCTAGTTCACGGAGGGGAACGTAATGGAGTCCTTTACGCTGGAGCATGGAAAGGTCAACTCCATGCAATACGCCTTGAAATAAATTAGGAAAACAGGCGATTCTTTCGGAAAGTGTTTCAAGAACAGGAATTACTTCGACATTCCCTTTGCCTTCAACAACAACCAACACTTCATTGTTATCGCCGAACTCATCAATATAATCGAGCCAAAGCCGATTAAAACCGCTATTCGGATTGATAAGATCGAGCCGGCTCATTTTAAAACCGAGATGTTCTGATGTCCAATAGAGTGACCAGAAAGCGAGAAAAAGCGAGAAAACCAGTACAATCACCGGATTTCGGCAACAGATACAGGTTAAGGAGCCGAGTGGTTTGGAAAAAACCGACGACTCCTCAGTTATGTGTGACGGATTCCGTTCCATAGTTATAAAATATCTATTCCGTACGCAAGCAATTTGATAAATCCTAAAACACCACCCGAAATAATATGTAATCCGAAGTAATGATACAAATTGATTACGTCCAACAAAAATCGTATTACTATATCGGTTACGGTATAAAACTCTAAGAAAGTTTCAACGAGATTTTAACAAATATTTTCAAATTGAAAAAGACTAATTTTATTGAGTAAATAATTTGATTGTGTCCTAATTTTTTGAATTTGAATTTTGAAAACAAATAGATAATTTGGAGAAAATAGGAACATTAAACTTACTGCAATAAATGTTAAAATAAATAATATAAACAGTTTTGGATATTCCATAAATTTCAAAAACACTCAATCTTAGTATCCAATGCCGCTGTCGATGAGTTTTTTATTTCTGCGAGTACAAATACACAAAATACGAATTTTAGGAAAACAAAAAAAATATGTAAAATACAACGTTTAAGTAAAGTTTTATTTTGCCTAAATCCTCATTCTTTGAAGCTGACTACATTGTCGGCGTGGTACAAAATTTGATCGACAGTGGCATTGCACTGATAGATTACCCTTTACTTATTTACCGATGGTTACTCCAACATTCCGAATAATCAGATAAATTTTGGAATTTTGATGGAATTTTCTTGTTAAATAACAGGATGATTTTTTCATAACTCTATTATACAATTGTATTTATCGTTCCTTCTTCTATGAAAAAACATGACCAGATTTCAACATATTTTGACCGGATTTTCATGTTGACATTTTTATCCGGTTGAAAGATAATAGGAAAATGAAAGAAACGTTACCGGAAAATTTAAG
>JAITBS010000025.1 GCA_031283515.1 Planctomycetaceae bacterium | reverse complement strand
CAGTGCCTGATCTTCACCCGGTTCCACTCCGGCAATTTCGGCAAAAGTTGCGGCGAGATCGTGCGTACCGACAACTTGATCCGTAACAGTCCCCGGTTTAATTTTTGAACTGTTAATTGAGTCGTCGCCCCAGTGTACAATAAACGGAACACGTGTTCCGCCTTCCCAAATGGTGGACTTATTGCCGCGCAATCCGCCAACAGCATCATGTCCGAACTTTTCACGTTCCGCAGGAATACCGCCGTTATCGCTCGTAACGATAATAACCGTATTCGTATAAAGATTACGTTCTTTGAGTGATTTGACGAGATGCCCGACAATCACATCGACTTCAAGAATCATATCCGTGTGTGCTGCCATTTGAGTTTCGCCGGCAACTTTTCGTCCGAATAATGTTTCAGGCGGCGTGTACGGTCCGTGAGCTCCGTCAGTATTGAAATGAATCAAAAACGGTTTATTTTTTCCGTCTTTTTTATTCTGTTCGAGATGGTTGTCGATGAATGCGAGAACTTTTTCCGTCAAAATTCGTCCGGTTTGCGAACTGTCCCAATCGGGAACTCCGGGACCGTCAGAGTTTACTTGACCGCCGTTGACTTTACCGGCTTTGAGTTGCGTAATTTTAGACGGATCACCGACAAGTATATTGTTCTCATAAAATGCGTACGGAAAACTCTGATGACCTCGCGGAATAATGTACGAATAATCGAATCCCCATTGAATGGGACCTTCGGCGAGTTTTGACGAAAAATCGGGAGTTTTGTCATCGATCATTTTTTCATAAACCAAACCGAGATTTGCTTTACCGAACATTGCCGTACGATAACCGGCTTGTTGCAAAAAATGCCCGAAAGTTTTCTGACCGGGTAGAAATTGGGTATCGGTATGCCAATTCCAGTCGCCTGCCGGATAACGTCCGCGCCAGGGATAATTTCCGGTAAGCAGTGCGTAACGTGTTGGGGCACACAACGCCGCCGGAGTATGGGCATTTGTGAAACGAATTCCGGTTTGAGCGAGACGGTCAATTTCCGGTGTGTGAATTTTACTTGCCGAATTGTAACTCGTGAAATCTCCCCAACCGACATCATCGGCATGGATTAAGAGTATATTCGGGCGGTTTTCTTTTTGTACAGATTTTTCATCTGCTTGAATGCTGCCGGACACGTAACAAAATACGGACAACAACATCATCATAACAATCAACAACTTTTTCATAAGTTTCTCCTGAAACGGGGGATGGAAATAAGTAACAACAATATAGTAACAATCAAACGATTGGTTACTTTTTTATTCGATACGGAAATTTGCTGAAATATTTCAAAAAAGCATTTTTGAATTGCTGCAAATTTTTATATCATTTATCATTTCCGTATATTTTAATTTATCATTTTGAAACAAATCAAATTAAAAATTCCATTTTGTAATTTTTGATCAATTATTGAAGTCGCCCCAAACTTCGCGAGGTTTGTAATTTTCGGGCTTGGGTTTGTTCAATGCCGGAACGGAATTTTTGACGTAACTTTCGTAACGTTTTTCGAGTTCTTCAACTTTGTCCGGACGAACGGTTGAAAGATCGTGTTGTTCATTCGGGTCGTTTTTTAAATGGAATAATTCTTTTTTGGTTTGTTTCGGTTTATCAAGATCGGTCAAGACAAGTTTCCAATGATCATGTTGTAAGGCTCCGCGATTTGTTTCTGCATTGTGCAAAATTTCTGTTCGGGTTGACGGTTTAT
Source organism: Planctomycetaceae bacterium (assembly GCA_031283515.1). GTDB lineage: Bacteria > Planctomycetota > Planctomycetia > Pirellulales > Thermoguttaceae > WRKP01. Next base: position 1,070 of record JAITBS010000025.1, on the reverse strand, counting down.
TTTCGAAAAGTGTTTCGGAAATATCAACGCCGTCAAGCGGTAATTTTTGTTCAATCGACGTTCCGGTAATTTTGAGCAATGTCGGATAAAGATCGGTAATATGAATCGGTTGTTCGGAAACGGTTCCGGGCTTGATTTTTCCATGCCAAACGGCAAACGCCGGAACTCGGACACCGCCTTCATACAATGTTCCTTTGCCGGCACGAAGATTGCCGTTATCTGTTACGTTTTTTGGATTCGGACCGCCGTTGTCGCTCGAAAAGAAAATCAATGTGTTTTCAGCAAGCCCTTTTTCCTGTAACGCCAAAATCACTTTGCCGATTGCTGCGTCCATTGTTGAAACCATTCCGGCATAAATTTTTCGTTGCGCTTTTCCTTGAAGATCAGCGTATTGTTCTTTCCATTTTTGTTCGGGAACTTCCTGATACGGAGAATGAACTGCATTAAACGGAATGTACAAAAATAACGGTTTGGAATTATCGTGTGATTTAATCAATCGCTCCGCATCGGCTGCAAGCAAATCAGTCGAATACCCTTTTTCATGAACAGGTTGACCATTGCGATGCCAGTCAAGTCCGTTATCACGATTGTGTTCGTAGTAATCCATTGCGCCAAGATATAAACCGTAATGATAATCAAAACCGCGTTGAAGCGGTAAATATTTTTTCTCCACTTCACCGAGATGCCATTTCCCTAAAATCGCCGTATAATAACCGTTATTGTGTAACGCTTGCGCCAAGGTTTGTTCGTTTGTGGGCAAACCATAATCTGCCCAAGGGCGAATCACTCCGGTTTGCAATCCGTAACGAATTGGATAACGGCCAGTCATCAATGACGCACGAGTCGGCGAACAAACCGGTTGTACGTAAAATCGTTCCAACCTTATTCCTTGTGATGCGAGCCGGTCAAGATTCGGCGTTTTAATTTCCGTTCCATGCCAGCCGACATCAGCCCAACCAAGATCGTCCGCAAGGAAAATAACAATATTCGGTCGGTCAGCACCAATCACCAACACTGTCATTGCAAAAAATATCAGAACAAATAATATGGATTTTATTATTTTCATTTTA
>JAITBS010000660.1 GCA_031283515.1 Planctomycetaceae bacterium | reverse complement strand
GTTTGACTTTGGAATGACACTCCTACACATCTGATATTTTACAAAACAAAAATGTTATGAATACTTAAAATATCGTTTATTATGTTTCGCAATAAAGATGACATCCGGTTGCCGCTTTTATTTCTTGTCCTGATTGTGCAAGCGTTTCTTTTGTTACGTCTTGATTGGTTGACTTCTCCGAACCGCACGGAAATTGGTCATATTGCGGCATCGTTGCGGCTTTATGAAACAGGTCAATTCGATTTGTTTCACGCCAATCCGCCATTGCTCCGAATGTTGATCGGTTTTATCGTAACAAATATGATTCATCCCCAAACCGATTGGTCAGACTATTCTCCCGATTCACGAAAACGTTCCGAATGGGCAAGCGGTGTTTCCTTTATTAGAGCAAACGATTTTGAAACAGTTCGGCAATGTTTTTTTCTTGGTCGTGTGATTTTTATTCCGTTAATTTTACTTGGCGGCTATTTCGGTTACAAATTCGCCGGTGAACTTTTCGGCGGTTGTTGCGGTTTTGTTTTTCTGATACTTTGGACATTTTCCCCTTTTATTCTTGGTTGGGGCGCAACAATATGTCCCGATGTAACCGCCGCATCATTCGGAATTATTGCTCTTTATACTTTTCGGCATTGGCTCAAAAAACCAACATGGGTCATGTCCGTTCTTGCAGGTGTAACACTTGGTCTTTTGCCGCTCACCAAATTAACATGGATTATTGCCTTTATAATTTTTCCGGTTCTTTGGCTTCTGGTATCACAGAAAAGTTTCAAAAATTTTGGGCAGTTGATAATAATTCTAATAATCGGAATTTTCGTACTGAATCTTGGTTATTGTTTTGACGGTTCTTTCAAACGGCTTGGTAATTATACTTTTTATAGTGTTTCATTAACAAATGAAAATTCGGTCAACAAATTTTCCGAAACATGGCTTGGTTTAATTCCTGTTCCTTTACCGGAACAATTTGTTCTCGGTTTTGATACCCAACGAGTTGATTTTGAACAAGGAATACCTTCTTATTTACTTGGTCAATATTCACAACACGGTTGGTGGTATTATTATCTTGTGGTTCTCGCAACAAAAGAAACACTTGGAACGTTGATTTTACTTGGTCTTGCCTTCATTCTTTTCTTTTTTGCACGATTTCGTACAACATGGCAGGATGAAATTATTTTAGTTGTTCCATTTATTACAATTTTTGTGATAGTGAGTTCACAAACCGGTTTTTCACTTCATTCGCGTTATATGATTCCGGCATTGCCGTTTTTGTACATTTGGATTAGCCGTGCCGGAATTTTGTTATTGTCACGATTTATGTTTGTCCGTGTTATCGTTCCGGTAATACTTTTATTTGGAACAATTTCCAGTCTTTTGGTTTATCCTTATTCGATGTCGTATTTTAATGAAGCGGTAGGCGGTTCATCGCAAGGACACTGTTACCTGCTCGGCAGTAATATTGATTGGGGGCAAGACCTTTATGAGTTACGCGATTGGTTGGCGAATCATCCCGAATCGCGTCCGCTTTATGTTTCAGTTTCAAATATTTATCCGCTTGAAACACTGGACATCCGCAGTGCGGGAACACCTCCGAAATGGCGACCGTATCAAAAACCGACCGGAACATGGGCTCAACAATTGACAGTCGGTCCCAAACCCGGTTGGTATTTACTTGGTACGAATGATCTCTATAATGCTGATCACGATTACGATTGGTTTCACGATTTAATTCCTGTTAAAAAAATCGGATATTCCATTTATATTTTTCATGTTACATTGGAGGAAGCCAATCGTCTTCGGAAACAATATGATCTGCCGATGTTAATTGAAGGAGATTTTGAGTAACTTTATACATTATTTTTCAAGGAGAAATTGATGCGACGTTTATTATTTATCGTTCTTTTAATTGCCGTCATTCTTTTTATAACACAGATAATCTATTTCGTTTTTTTCCGAGTTCGTACAGAGCGTTACAACGAAGGACAGCCGCTTAATTCGTCATCGGTTGCCGTACACATTCATAACATTTCGGCGTTACATCACGACGGCGTCAACACTGTTTGGATCGGAACGGACAAACACGGCATTTACTGTTTTGACGTAACGACAAAAGAATCACAACCGATTTCCGTACCTAATGAACTCAAAACTGCATCGGTTCGTTCACTTGTTGTCGATCATCAAAATCGTCTTTGGGTTGGTACATCTTGTCATGGACTTTTTGTCAAAAACGGAAATGATTGGAAACATTATGATTTTGGAACAAGAATTTTTACAATCCGTGTTGCTCCGAATGGAGATGTTTTTGTTTCAACAGAAAATAGTCTTACCGTTTATTCTCCGGCGTCTGATACTTGGAAAGATATTGAGATTCATCCTGACGATCAAAATTCAAACGATATTTGGCAAGTTGCAGATGTTACATTTGATGCGAAGGGCAATCTTTTTGCCGGAACAAATTGTCACGGAATTATCCGGTTAAACCGCGATGATTCCGGCAATTATACTGTTTCAAAATTTATTTCGGCGAAACGGCGTTTTGGTCCCGGTTCGACACCGAATGTTTCACCTGTTCCGCTTGATCCTTGCGGTGAAGGCTTACCGTCGAATCAGATCAATACAATATTGACGAGTTCGGACGGAACAATTTGGGCAGGAACAACGGCAGGTTTGACATGGAGCCGAGACGGCGGCGAAACATGGTTTTTCCTTCGCGGGCGTGATTACGGTGACAAAATTCGCGGACTTCTTGCCGGAACACCGTATAAATGGAAAGAGATTCCAAGAGCAAGATTTGGTGAATTGTTACCGGAAGATGATATTCCGTTACTGATTGAAGATACAAACGGTATTCTTTGGATTGGTACAAAATCACTTGGTTGTGTTGCAATCAAACCCGACGCCTTTTATCGTGAAACGTTACCAAAATCCGACGATCCCGAAACGGCAATGGCATTTCTTGAAGAGATGTCAAAAGTCGCGACCCGATTTTATGGTACGAAAACAGATCAGATTGTTACCATGACACCGTTACCTAATGGAACAATGATGCTTGCGTCTCGATCCGGTCATTTGGAAACAATGGAATATCCCGTTGATCATATTGCAACAAAAACGATTGCAACGCCTAAAAAACAGGAATCGACGGCTTTATTTCCTAAAACCAAAATAATTCTTAAAACGGAATCTGCAAACAAAAATCAAGAATATCCTTACGCTTCTTTTGTGGGTATTGATTATGTAACGCAACGAAATTGGGAAGGTCAATATGGTAAAACATACGCATTGATTGGCGGCGGTTCGATGCCGCACGATAAACTGATTGCCTTTGATGAAACCCTTTGTAAAGTCCGACCGTTTGTCGGTTTTGTCGGCAACCGAACACGACCGCTTGAACGCATAACACTTGTTCAATCTCATACTCATCATCACCACGAAGCTCACGAACATAATCATAATCATGATCATCATGGTACTAATGACCAGCATAACGAACATGAGAAACACGACGAGCATGAGGAACATGGAGAACATCACGAACACCATGAATCTGTTGCAAAAAATCTGATGGCATGGAGCAGTAACGGAAACGGTGTACCGAAAACGTATGATGGGCAACATCTTTGGTGTGAAGTGAAATTGAATAAACCGGGGCGTTACTGTTTGAGTTTATTTTTTGTTGATCCTGATATTATTACAAACAAAAATCCGCGAGATTATTTGATACAAATTTTACCGGAAATACCTGTTCCGAAAATACGTACCCCGAAAGGAGATTGGCGTGAACTTGGGCGGCGTGCTGATGAATGGGCAGCGGAACAAACACCGCTTGCCGCCGCACGTGTTACCGATTTCGGCAACGGCGTTTATCCGCGTTTTGAACTAACGGGTTCTGGTACTTATTATATTAAAATTGACAAAAATTACAGCCGCAAAGTTGATTTATGTGCAGTATTTATTGACCGTCTTGACGTGGACGCTCCATCGGAAATACTGTCTGAAATTCCAGAAAAGACAACGGAACAAACACCGGATATTATTCCATAACAGAAAATGCGTTCTTTCTTTTTTTTCATTATATTTTTCATAGTCCTTTCTCCGCTTTATGCCGATGAAACAGTTACGGCAAGAGAGATGCTTTTGAAACGCGGTATTGAAAAAATTGTTTTTGTCAAACGTTTTACGTACACAGCGAGTAATTATTATACGGAATATGTCAACAGTGCATTTTTACCGGGCGGGAATATTTGTGTTCTTGATTTGAAAAGCGGTCTTGTTACCGATCTTTGTTCTGATTTGAAAAACGGAGTTTTTGAACGGTTTGATTTAAATTTTAACGCGACAAAAATTGTTTTCGCATGGAAAAAATCGCTCCATGAAGGTTATCGGCTTTATGAAGTCGGCATTGACGGAACCGGTTTACGTCAAGTGTTACCTGCTCCAGCGAATGAAGAACGTTTAATCAAATTGTACAAGAACTGGTATCATCATGGAACGGATGATTTGAGTCCTTGTTGGCTTCCTGACGGTGATATTTGTTTCGTGTCGTCACGTTGTCACTATGGTATCACTTGTGATGCCCCTGATACATTAACCACCACAGTACTTTATCGTTGCTCGCCGGAGGGAACGAATATTAGAAAACTTTCGGGCAGTGCTGTTAGTGAATCATCACCGGTCTGTTTATCGGACGGACGAATTTTGTACACACGTTGGGAATATGTTGATAAAGGCAGCGTTTCGGTCAAATGTCTCTGGTCAATGCGACCGGACGGCACGGCAACATCGGAAGTTTTCGGTAACAACATTGCATTGCCGCCGACTTTTATTTATGGACGTGAAATTCCAGATTTATCGGGTTGGTTTGTTTTTACCGGCGCTCCCCATTCTCCTTATACTGCAATGGGACCGGTTTTCCGTGTTAATACCAACGGAGATATTCGCACGAAAACACGAATGGAATCCATGACTCCGTATGTACGCATCACCGAAGAAGTCGGTTGGGAATTTTTTGATACGCAAACAAACACATGGTATATTGACCGCGAAGGTCATGGAACGTTATTCAAAGAAGTGTTTCCGCTTGATAAAGATTTATTTATCGTTTCACATAAGCCAAAGGGAACGGAAGTTGTTGATCCCAAAGGATATGGTCTTTATTTACTGGACTCAAAGGGAAAAGTGTTACTAGTTTATCGTGATACGAAAATTTCCTGTTGGAATCCGATACCGGTTTTGCCGCGACCGGTTCCGCCGATTCTGTCCGGTCATATTGATCCTGATTTATCGCAACGTAAACTTGCCCGCATGTTTGTTGCCGATGTTTATCATGGTCTTGACAACATTCCGCGAGGAACGATAAAATATCTGAGGATTTTAGAACAAGTTCCGCGTCCTTGGAGTGCAAGACGTTGGGATTTCGATGACGAATATGGTCAACAACATGCCGCAATTACAAAAGGAACTCATCTTGTTCTAAAAGTGTTACATGGTGTGATTCCGGTTGAAAAGGACGGTTCGGCAAATTATTATGTACCTGCGGAGGCAAATATTTTTGTGCAGGCTTTAGATGAAAATTATGCCGCCGTTCAGACAGAACGGACGTACATTTATTCGATGCCGGGTGAAGTGCGGTCATGTATCGGTTGCCATGAACGGCGCAACGAAATTCAAAATTCCATTGCTAAACGGCAGCCTCAATCCCTGTTACGGGAACCGGATTTTCCGCAACCGCAACCCGGTGATGATTTTCCAAGACGAGTTATTGATTATGTTCAGGATATTCAACCGATTTGGAATAAATATTGTATCGAATGTCATAGCGAAACGAAGCCTCAAGGAAATCTGCGGTTGGATGGCAATTTGACACGCTTATTTAATATTTCGTATGAACAACTCGTTCCTGACCGTTATGAACCGCAACAATGGATTGATCATGATTTGGTTGGTGTAACAATAGGTGAACATCATCCCAAAACAGGAAATGTCGAATATTTGCCGCCCAAGAGTCTTGGTTCGCATAGCAGTGTTCTTGCCGCAATGTTATCGGATGGTAAAATAATACTGTCCGATCCGGTGAAACAAAAACGTGTCGAATATTGGAAAAAAGATCACGCAGATATTCACTTAACACTCGAAGAACAAATTCGTTTTCAAACATGGATTGATACAAATTGTCAATACTACGGCAGTTATTACGGAAGACGTAACATAAAATATGAAGGACGACGCGATTTCCGTCCTAAACCGGTTTTTAGCGGTAAAATATGGTGAAATCGTAACTTTTTTTATAACAATAAGGATTTTATTGAAATGCAAACAGAAATATTACGAACAGTTATTCATTCGGATCAATTGGCTTCGGTTGTTGATTTACCTGTTGGTTTACGTGATCAGGAGGTTGAGATTATCGTGTTACCATTGATAAAATTACCGCAACCCAATATGTTACCAAACACTAAACCTGAAATTGATTTGAAAAAATTAAAAGGTTGTCTGAAA
>JAITBS010000656.1 GCA_031283515.1 Planctomycetaceae bacterium | reverse complement strand
GCAATTGTTTTTTCATTTTCGAGCAAAATATCAACTTCTGTAACAACTCGTCCATTCTCACTGATTTCGAGACCGCCTTTCGCAACTCCGTCAAAATGATAACCCAATTCATTGAACCGTTCCGCAATACCCGGCGCAACCAAATGTTCGGCGAGTTCACCAAAACGATTACCTAATTCACCAATCGAACGGCTGACTTTTTCGATTTGTTCGTCGATTTCCTTCTTACTTTTTTCCATTCGTTCTTCCATTGCCAGAAACTTTTTATCAGTCTCCTGAAACTTTTTATCGGTTTCTTTAAACATCGCCCAGACTTGTTCAAATGTCAATCCGGTTGAATAATTTATAGGTGTTGTGGACATAAGTCATTTTCCTTTTTGTAAAACTAGAAATAATAACGTTTAATAAAATAATTCTTACGCTCGTTCTTTGAATGCTTTAATCATTATCGGAATAATTTGTTTCAAATCGCCAACGATTCCGTAATGAGCAATAGAGAAAATCGGGGCATCTCTATCGGTGTTGACGGCAATAATTTTTGCGGACTCTTCCATTCCGGCGCGGTGTTGAATTGCCCCGCTGATTCCGCAGGCAATATAAAGAGCAGGACGAACTGTTGTTCCGGTTTGACCGATTTGGTGTTCATGCCCGATAAATCCGCTATCAACCGCAGCCCGACTTGCGCCGACTGCACCACCGAATGTTTGAGCTAAATTGAAAATTAAATCGAAGTTTTCCTTGCTGCCCACTCCGGCACCTCCGGCAACAATAATACGTGATCCTTTCAAATTCAATTTTCGTTTTTGAATTTCCCGTTTAATAACTTCAACTGCAAATAAAGTCTGATCTGTTAAATTGATTGTTTCCCGAATGATATTACCTTTTCGGTTTGGTTCGGAGGGACGCATCGGCATCACACCTTCACGTACGGTTGCCATTTGGGGCCACTGATCGTAATTAACAATTGTTGCGACAATATTTCCTCCGAATGCCGGTCGGATTTGAAGGAGCAGGTTTTTATGAACCGCCCCGTTTTTTTCGGTTACATCGCTAATATCAAGATCCGTACAATCCGCAGTCATTCCGCTTCGGGTTGTTGAAGCGACACGCGGAGCTAAATCACGCCCTTGATGAGTTGCTCCGTATAAAACGATTTGCGGATGATATTTTTTTATCAGTTCAACAAGAACATGGGCATAAGGATCGGTTCGGAAATCGGCAAGCGAAGAATCTTCAACAAGATAGACATGATCAACTCCGTAAGAAATAAGCGATTGGGCAAATTTTTCGACGTTACAACCGGTCAGTACCACACCAACTTGAACACCGAGTTTGTTCGCTAACTGTCGTGCTTTACAACAGAGTTCCAGAGAAACTTCTTGAAGTGTTTCGTCTTGAATTTCGGCATAAACCCAAACTTCGCCTTGTGTATTTTTTTTGAACATATTTTGGTTCGCAGTGAGACATTAGGAAAAATAATTTTCGCCGATTATAACATGATCATTTTTTCGGGGCAAGAATCCCCAAACGGAAATCATATCGAACAGGAATTGGGGCAGTCCTTGATTATTCCGGCTTTTTTTTGCCGACCACATTTTTAATGGAATAACTTTTTGAGATTCGGTTTTGGTAGGCGACAAACAGTTCGGCAATAACTCCCATTGAGAGAATCTGACCGCCGAAGAGTAATGCCGCAACACCGTAAAGAACCGCTGGACGTGTTCCGATATTCACCGGTTTATCGAGTCCGAGACAGGCAAGCCCTTCAAATCCGAGACGGGAAATACCCCAAATTGCGGCAAGATAAGTTAATAAAAAAATTCCAATTCCCATAGCAATAAGTCCAACGGTTCCCATGAGATGTTGAGGACGTTGACCGTAACCGGTTAAAAACCAAACGGTGAATAAATCAAGAAACCCTTTAACAAATCGGGTGAAACCGTATTTTGATTGTCCGAATTGCCGGGCGCGGTGAGCAACCACTTTTTCTCCAACACGATAACCACGAGCCGACGCCAAAACCGGAACAAAACGGTGTAATTCTCCGTACAGCATAATTTCATCGAAAATTTCACGCCGATAACATTTCATTCCGCAATTATGGTCGTGTAACCTGACGCCGGTCATATAACTGACCATTGCGTTGAAAAAACGTGAAGGAATAACCTTGTGCCATGGATCGTGCCGGACTTTTTTCCAACCGCTCACTACTTCAAGACCGGACTCCATCATCTCAATAAATTCAGGAATTTCATGCGGATCATCTTGCAGATCCGCATCCATTGTCAAGACAATTTCTCCTTGCGCCGCTTCAAATCCAACATTTAACGCTGCGGCTTTACCGAAATTACGGCGAAACCGGATACCGTGAATCCGTTGATCATGTGTTGCGAGTTGTTCCACAATCTCCCAACTTCGGTCTTTGGAACCATCATCGATAAAAATAATCTCTAATTCATAATGGTTCGTTTCCGCAACTTCACAGATTTCCTGATAAAGTTTCGGCAGACTTTCTTCTTCGTTATAAACCGGTACGACAATAGAAAGATACATCGGATCACGTTCTCCAGTTTGGCTTTATTGTTTCTAAAATTCCATACGTTTCACTTCGATCCCTGGTAATGCGGACAATTTGGCGGTCATTTCGTCAGCTTTTTCCGTACCGCCGACAAATTCAATCAGGATTAAACCGTTGGGTGCACAAATATTATCTGTTGCTTCGTGCAAACCAAGACGAGTACGAATACTGCATCCGTACTCACGAAACACGCCTTGAACTTCGCCGGAATTTTGGGCGAAACTTGTCACATTAACTCCAAAAATAATTCGTTGGGACATTGGACTTACTCCTAAATAAATAAAGGAAAATGTTGACAATCAGAACTTCACAATTTGTTCCAATTGATTCGGGTTCATTTTTTTCACGGTATTCAATTTTTTGTTGATTTGTTTCATTAATCCTTTGGGTTTTTCAATTATAACCCTGTTACAGGACTAATAAAAATTAAATCGTTATCAAATTTTCATTGAATATACTTTACACGGTTATAAATGGTTTGTTTTAGGAACGCAGACGTTTTGCCTTCAAAAAACTACGAAAAGGTTAATATATCAGTGGACTATTCGTCAATTTGTTTACCAATGGACTCCAAAGGTAGCCAACGTTTCGCCGAAACGTTTTAAACAATACAATACGGCGTACTCGCCGACTTGACCCTGTTGA
>JAITBS010000552.1 GCA_031283515.1 Planctomycetaceae bacterium | reverse complement strand
TTTTTGTTTTTCGATTTTCACCCCGCAAGGGGTGTGATTTTCATAACCGCAGGTCATCGACCTGCGGAGAGACACCATCAACATTCCTCTGTCTGAAAGACAGAATTTTAAAAATCGAATATGTAATTCTAATCGTTCAGTTTCGTCTTTCAGACGACGTTGAGAAGAGATGTTGACCGTAGGTCGCGCTTCGCTTGACCTACGGTTATGAAAATGTCACCCCTTCGAGGTGAAGAAAAAAATAATAATTTCATTGATATATTACTTTTCGTTTATTTTGTTTTTTCGTATCATTCGTATTCTCAAAAAAATAATCCGCGAATATCGGCGTAATCGGCGGACTATTTGAACCAAGTATTTGAAGCAATTAATAAATAGACAGTTACAAAAAAAGCCGAAGCGGATTTCTTCGGCTTTATCGAAAACACGCGTATCATGGCAATTATCCGGCGGCAACTTGTCGAGTACGTGTACCATCAAGGTATTCTGCCAAACGGGTTAAGGCTTCGGTTTCGATTTGTCGGACTCTTTCCCTCGTAAGCCCGAGTCGTTCACCAATTTCCTTGAGCGTCTGAGCTTCACAACCGTCAAGACCAAATCGCATCTTCAAAATGGTTGCGTCGCGAACATCCATCAATTCAAGTTGTTCCATAATAAACGACAAGTTATCATTTTCAAGCATCTCTTCATCAGGACTGCGTGACCGTTCATCCATAATCATTTCATTAAGCGTCCATCCGATTTCCGGTTGGTCGGGTTGTGGAATGAGGTTGTTGATCAAGATTGCTTTTTTAATGATAGGAAGTTTTTTTCGCGGCAGACCGAGAAATCGTGCGATTTCTTCCGGTGTCGGCGAACGTCCCAGCTCTTCCGAAAGACGAATTCCTGCACGACGCCATTTGGATAAAAGTTCCACCATGTATGCCGGAATTCGAATTGTTTTTGCCGAATTGATGAGTGAACGTTTAATCGATTGCTTGATCCAATAACTCGCGTAAGTTGAAAAACGGGTTCCCATTGACGGGTCGAATCCCTCGACGGCCCGGAGGAGTCCTAAATTTCCTTCTTCGATCAAGTCTTGCAAGCTCAAACCTTTCCCTGTATAACCCCGCGCTATATTCACTACAAGCCGGAGATTAGCACGAACCATTTTATCACGCGCTTCCATATCTCCCTCACAAACCGCCAATGCTAATTTCAGTTCTTCTTCTGAAGTTAAAAGAACTGTTACATTGATTTCACGGAGATAAGTCTCCAATGGTGATTGGTTACCGAAAACCGTAAAATCATAATCGTTAAATGAAACTTCGCTCATGGGGAATTAGTAGGAAAGAAACGCTTAATCACATCCAATTTCAGTACAAAACAATGAAAAATCTTATCGACAGAAAAACTTATCGACCTGCCAAAAGACTTTCTCGAAAAAAGAACAAAACCATCTTGTTATTCTCTCTTTCCCCAATTGCACGGCTGTATCTGCTTGCACGGCTGTATCTGCGAAAACACCTTTTCATAAGATACCGATTATTTCGATGAATCGGAAATCTACGTCCGTAACATACAAACCAATTCTTCCGAACACAATTCATCATAGAGAGCTGTGAGTGACATAATCGGAAAATTCGTTTTGACAGTAAATTCCGCCAGTGACTCTATTCATTTCATTAATCAACATTTACGACTCAACGATTACACAAGATGTTTTTTTAGTACGAAAACAACATCTTCTGTTTGCGAATTAAGTGGAACAGGAACTTGAAAATTGAAATCAAATGTTTCAAGAATATCGAATTGATTCACTTTTTTAAGAAGAGTCCGAAACTGTTGAAGCGAGTAAGTCCGAAGCGGAAAGGTATCAATTATTTTGTAATGTTGTTTCGGAGTTGTTGCTGTGATACGAAATTCAACTGTTTCGATACGTTGTTGCCGATTGAGTGTTAAACGCCGTAACCGCGATTGCAATGCAAGAGAACCATGACGAACAGACCATTGTTCCTGTGAACAAACGGCGTTGCCTTGCGGCAACAGATGTAAACCGAGTAGATAAATTCCGTTGGGTTTCAGAATTTCCGCAACAGCGTGAAGATGAGACAATGCCGCCGGTTCCGAAGTCAAGTGCAGAAAACTGCTCACAAAATTGAACACTAAATCAAATGTTTTTTTTTGTTGCAAATCATTCAGAGAAAAATGTGTCATATCGCCGAGTAGTGCGGATTCCGGCAAGCCGTGCCGTTTAAGCCGTTTGTTACAAAATGCAACTGCATTGGGATTCAGGTCGAGACCGACACTATGATGTCCTAATTGGGCAAGCCGCCACAAAAGCCGACCAGTTCCGCAAGCCGGTTCGAAAATCCTGCCGCGCCCCGATATGTTACAGTAACACCGAAGTGCAGTCTTCAGGAAGTCGATTTCACGCTTCCACGAATCCGAAAAAAGAACATCATACAATGTCGGATAATCATAAATATTCATCTTAAATTTTTAGTAATATTTCAACAAAATTTGTAATAGCCTGCTTATTAATTGATTCGAATACTTAATTTAAATAGTCCGCAGCTTACGCAAGAGTCCGCAGATTTTTTAAAACGTTTATGGAAATTGAATAAAATCACTGAGTCATTTGTTTATTCTCTTTTCGTATGTTTTGTTATTTTTCTGTTTCGTAATTCTTAAAAAAAGGTAATATATCAATGGAATTTTCCAAAACGTATTTTAACTGTTTCCGCAAACCTCATTTTCAATCTAATTTTTCTCACTATTGTTTAAAAACCTCAGCAGCAATGAATCCCCAAAAAAGCCAACCTCTTGATTTCCAACCGTAAACACGGTATAAGTCGGTTATTTACGAAAAACCTACGCAATGATTATGAATTTTTCGTTTTGCTGCAATAGTGGTCGAACAATTTTTTATTTCTTGTATTATATTAGTTTACTGTAAAGACGAGTTTTTTAGAATTTCCATTAGTTTATTGTAATATCTCATAAATGCCAATACTTTCAATTCTTATTCCGGTTTATAACGAACAAGCCTATTTGGAACGTCTTGTGGAACGTGTTGTTGCGGCTTGGCTTCCTGAAGGTCTGGAAAAGGAAATTATTATTGTCAACGACGCATCAAAAGACCGAACTCCTGAAGTGATTCAGAAACTTTGTGAGCGTTACCCGATGATTCGGTCGTTTGAACAGCCGTCGAATCTGGGGAAAGGTGCAGCGGTTCGACGGGCAATTGAGGAGATGACCGGAGATTTTGCAATTATTCAGGATGCTGATTTGGAATACGATCCCCAAGAATATCATCTTATTCTTAAACCATTGTTGGCAGGTTATGCAGATGTTGTTTATGGTTCACGGTTCGCCAGTCGGGAAATGCGGAAAGTGTTGTTTTATCACCATAAAATCGGCAACTATTTATTAACGTTTCTTTCAAATTTAGTAACGGGTCTTGATTTGACTGATATGGAAACATGTTACAAAGCGTTTCGGGGACAAGTTCTAAAATCTATTCCGCTTCGTTCGAACCGTTTTGGAATTGAACCGGAAATGACGGTTAAAATTGCCAAACGCGGATTAAGTGTTTACGAAGTTCCGATTAGTTATCACGGACGAAATTACAGTGAAGGTAAAAAGATCAATTGGAAAGATGGTATCAGTGCTGTCTGGACAATTCTGAAATATTGGTTTCTTGACGACTATACAAAAGAATCGGATATACTTCAGGTTCAAAATTCACCGGACAGTCTTCGGCGTTATTATTACCATATTGTCCGTTATTCGCTGCCTTATCTCGGTAACTCCATTCTCGAACTGGAAAGCCATACCGGTCTGATTTCACGTCTTCTGCCGCAACGCGAAAAACTTGTTGTTTCGGATCACCGTGAAGAATGTGTCCGATTTCTTGAAAATCTTTTTGACGGTAATGCTGTTGTTACGGTGTTGTCTCTTGATCCTGATTCGGAGCCGGAGGAAAACTTACCGGATAACGAATTTGATTCGGTGTTGTACATTCACGGACTCCAAAAAACGAAAAATGAAACGGCAACTTTAAAACGAATTTACAAAATGATTAACCCTGGCGGTAAAGCCCTTCTGATTGTTCCGCAACATCCCGGATTGTTTTGTGAACTTGACAAAACGTTCGGCTACCAACGGCGTTATACGAAACAGAATTTGAGGCAACTTTGCCGCGAAACCGGTTTTCATCTTGTGAAATGTCAAAGTATTCATGTGGCGTCTTTTTTTTCATGGTTATTGAACGGAGTTTTATTCCGCCGCAACAAAATCGGGAAAGTACAACTCAAAATTTTGAATATGATGATTCCGTTTTCTGATTTATTGTCGTTCCTGTTACCTGGCGGCAATCTCTTTGTCGTTGCTGAAAAACCAGAAACAACAACTACAACAAGTGAATAATGAATAGTGCCGCAAGCGGAATGATCAACACATGGTTAAAATTCCGCTTGCGAACAAAAACACGGGTGAGTTTGGGGAAATGACGGGCGTCAGTGGAGAAATGACAGGCGTCATTGAGGAAATGACAGGCGTCATTGAGGAAATGACGGGCGTCATTGAGGAAATGACAGGCGTTATTGAGGAAATGACAGGCGTCATTGGAGAAATGACGGGCGTCAGTGGAGCAATAACGGGCGTTATTTTGCAGAAAACATGTGTTTTTGGTATAGTAACTATTCAGTGAACATTTTATTCTTCACCTCGAAGCCGCAACAGTTGAGCTTCGTATTGTGTTGTACGCCGAGCGTCCTTCATCTCCGTCCTTCATCTCCGTCCGTCCACAGAGGCAAGCCGGCTATCGCCGTATTGTTTATTCACTACGATGTTCTAGGTTCAGCAAGAGGTTACAATTTGTTCGATCTCATTGCAGAGTCGATTGGCATAATCATTGGTTGGAGCTTCGGCAAAAATTCGAATAATCGGTTCCGTATTACTGCCGCGCAAAAGAACCCAAGCATCTCCATGATCAATTCGTAATCCATCCAAACGATTACAAGGTAAATGTTGAAACACCATAGCCGTTTTATTGAGTATCGCCGGAACATCAGAAAGATTAACTTCAATTTTTCGTTTAACAAACACATACCGAGGTAATTCGTCAACAAGTTGCGCAACAGTTTTACCGGTTGAAGCCATCGCATCAAGAATCAACGCCATTCCGACAAAACTATCCCGAACAAAACCAACTTCAGGATCAATCGGACCACCATTACCTTCACCACCAAACATGGCGTCCTTTTCAAGCATCAAATCAACCACATTCGCCTCGCCAACCGCACTGCGGAAAATCGGAACTCCATATTTGTTCGCAATATCTTCGTTCATTCGACTCGTCGCACAGTTGATAACAACCGCTCCCTTTTTCCTGTGATAGGGATGATGGGAATTTTCTGAAATTCGTAAAAGATGATCCAAGCAAAGAGCAATAGTGTATTCTTCGCCAACATATCGACCATCAGCATCAATAATCGCAACACGATCAGCATCCGGGTCCTGACAAAAAACAATATCAATGTTCAACTCCTTAGCGTAACGGCAAACTTCAATAAGATTTTCAGCAGTTGGTTCCGGTGTGTGCTGAAATTGACCATCCGGTTGTTCGCCGAGAATGATCACCTCACAACCCAAACTCTCAAGCAACCAATCTCCAAGAATCGCTCCAACTCCATGATTGGCATCAAGTAATACCTTAAACTCCCGTTTCGCAATAGCATCAATATCAACCGTTTGCATAATAGATTTACGGTGTTCCGAAATAGTGTTTTTACAAAGTGTTCGAGTTCCGATTTGATCGTGCGGAACCCATAGGGGTTTTCCATTTCGGTAATATTCTAAAACATCCATGCCATATTTTTTAGAAATAATCCTGCCATCACCCGAAAATAGTTTGATTCCGTTAAACTCAATCGGATTATGCGATGCCGAAACCTGAATACCTCCCACCGCTCCAAATTGGCGAATCAAAATACCTGTAGTCGGTGTTGCGGCAATTTCGCCGTCAATCGTAGAACGTCCGGTCGCATTCAAAACAGAGTGAATAACATCAGTCAACATCGTTCCAGTAGGACGACTGTCACGGGTTATGACAAAAGTCCCCGACGGCATCGACGCAGAAAACGCCGTAACATAACGCATGGCAATATCAAGCGTCAACGTCTCGCCAATAACACCGCGCAAACCAGAAACACTAATAATTAACTCAGACATAATTTATACTTCTTGATAGCACTTGGTTGATTGTTTATCTGCCTTAAAACGGTAATAATAAGATATTTCAACTTGACCTGGTTAGGGAACAAATATTTATAGTATTTATAGATAAACGTTGCGTTTTTATAGGAAACCTCTTGATAACCTACCGTTTTTATGTTACCGATGCGGTTCAAATAAAATTTTCAATTAAATATTACAATTTTTAAATCATAAACCAATCAATCTATAAATCCATATTTTTAAGTATTTTCAAATATTTTCAAATTCGAATTTTCCGTGTCAATGCAGGTATTGTATTTTTATGTTCACCGGCAACATAAAACGCCAAACCTCCATCCGTAACCGTCTGAGCAAGAATCATCTTCCAAGGACGAAAATAAAATCGCGGATCGTGTTTTGGCGGTGTTTCCAACAGGTCTAGCCCTTCCAGCGGAAGCAAATCAAACACTGCAGCTGTAAAATTGGAAATCTTTTTACCTTCTTGGTAAGCAACATTGCGAGCCATTGACAATGCTTTCAGAAAAATTTCCGGTCCCATTACGGCATTACCGATATTACAGAAAACTCCGCCTTCCAAATTCGAAATCGAATGGACATAAATCAAAAAATCTGTATAAGAAGTTATTCCGATTGCCGCCCCGTCAACATTTTGATGTTCATGGATAATGTCGCAACCAATACCAACATGAACTGTTACCGGAACATGATTTTTGTAACCATTCCAAAGCAAACTGTTTTCCTTGTACGGAAAATTTTCCCGATCTATCATTCGCCCAACCGCTTCGCCAAAACCAAGTCCTTCATCGGCGCCTTCTTTTACCGCATCATTGATTTTGCCCGATTCTTTCCAAAGTCCGAATTGCCCTTCGCTAATATATTTGGCAACACTTTCTGTTGTTGCGCCAATCATAGCAAGTTCGAAATCGTGAATCGCTCCTGCTCCATTTAAAGCAAAATGAGTTACATAACCTTCTTTCATAAGTTGAATCATATTGGGAGCATTGCCGGTTCGAATAACATGAGCTCCAAGCATCCAAAGAATTGTACTATTCCGGTTTCGGGCTTGGCGAATCTGCTCCGCGAGATTATCCAATGACGGATGATCAAATGAAACAACAGCTTCAGGTGGAATCATTACCTCTGCTGAAATGTCATGTTGACGTTCATGAAGCGGTTTCAAATGTAATTGAGAAAGATCGAATAATTTAAAAGACATTGATTTTGCAAAAGAAATACAACAAAACAATATTTATAAAAAATATATCCATATTATAAACCACTTCGTGTGTTTGACAATAGGTTGCCAAAACGTGTAACCATCGGTAACTAATTAAAAAATAGCCGATATGCACCAAAAAATCACTCAAACTTGGATGGTTCACAGTGAATAATTTCGGCAAAATAAATTAGTGTTACTTAGAATTTAATTGGGTAAGTAATTCCGCAATTTGTTTGTCTTTTTCGGCAATGACTTGTTCTTTCGCTGTAATGACTTGTTCTTTTTCTGTAATGACTTGTTCTTTCTCTGTAATAACTTGTTCTTTTTCTGCCAGAGCTTTTTCTTTTTGTTCAAGTTTATAACGAATTTTCTGCATCTCCTTATTGGAATCACCTTCCACGATTCGGCGTATGGATTCTTCGGTATCCATCTCCAAACGAACTTCATTAGAGGCCGCTACATACGCTAAGGTTGTTGCCATACGGTGTATCTTTTTATTGTTCAAGGGTTGAAGATAGGACTTAAAATGTTGGTCTTCATCCACAAAATAATCTTGTTCAAAAAGACTTAAAAGAGCATCCAACTCCGTCTGAATAGAACCATGAATACGCGAGGTCTGAATGATAATACAGTCGTGTGTTAATTGTTCTGCAAATTCATCTTTGGCAGTTATGGGTTTTTTCGTAATCAAATCAATGTATTCACGGGCAATTTTAACTGCTGGCGTTGTAATATATTCCAATTCAAAACCAAGAATATAAATCGTAATAATATGTAAGGGAACTTTGTGAATACCCACTCCCGGTATTTCAATATCATCGGTACGTTTGTAATGTTCCGCAAGATAATTGCGGAATCGGTTAATATCGAGTGTTTTTTTACCTTTTTGAACTTCGATAAGAACTTTTTGATAATCACCGGACGACGTTTTAATAGTTGCGAGAAAATCCAAACGAAAGAAGGTCATACTGCCGGGCAACTGAAGTTGCGAAGCCGTAACGACAATATCTTTCGGCAACGGATATTCTTGCGGTCGGAACTCGATACTGTCAACTTCCTGATCAAGCAGCGTCTCAATAAAAAAACGGGCGTTTTCCGTATCATCCATAAGACGTTTGAAAACAACATCGTAAATCGGATTCGCTATCACTATTGGGGGATTCATCGTTGAACTCCTAGGGTTTACTTTTGTAATTATGGTTGTTCCCTGAACATGCTGGTTTAGGGATTAACAGTATGGAATTAACAGTGTTTTTTACGGCAGGCATGAACATTTACGGAAGTAATTATCGTAATTATTCAGTAGAATTTCCGTAATAAAATCCTTATTTTGATGTTAATTGAGCGAGAAGTTCCGCAATTTGTTTGTCTTTTTCGGCAATGACCTGTTCTTTCTCTGTAATGACTTGTTCTTTTTCTGTAATAACTTGTTCTTTCTCTGTAATGACTTGTTCTTTCTCGGCAATAATTTGTTTTTTCTCGGCGATAGCTTTTTTTTTCTCGGCAGTTAATTGTTTATTTTTTT